>CAYWNI010000085.1:0-10047 GCA_964459525.1 uncultured Lentimicrobiaceae bacterium
CTGAATGAGCTTGTCGTGGTTAGGAAGCACACCGTACAAACACGAAAGGTTGGCGCCAATACCAACCACTTCAATGTTTTTTAGCCTAAACACATCTTCGTAAAATTTCATGAAATCGTCGCCCATTACCCCTTCGCGAAGTTCGCCCAACTCAATCATAATGATTATTTTGTGGGTTTTATCTTGTTTCTGAGCTTCTTTTGACAAAAGCTGAATGGTTCTTATTTCGGTGTTTACGCTGATGTCGGCATATTTTACAATGCTGGATATTGAACGTTTTGCTGGCGGTTTTATGTAGATGGTTTCAACGCTAGAGTCGATGGCTTTAACGGCTTTCAGGTTTGATACTCTGGAGTCGCAAACCTGCCTGATTCCCAGCTGAAGCACTTCAGCAATATAGTCCTTGTTGCCGCACAACATTTTCGTGACTACCGACCATTGTATCTGGTGCTTGTCGAATAGTTTCTGGAGATAGTCGAAATTGGACTTTAGCTTTTTCGCATCTAAGGTTACTATGGCCATGGCTTTATTTTATCAATCGCATTTCGAGGTACTTGCTTGTAAACCCAACTTTTTCGTATAAGAATTTGGCTGGATTGTCCGGCTCTACGTGCAAGGCGATGTTTCCGTTACACATTTGGATGGTGTCGTTCATAAGTTTTTTACCAACGCCTTTTCCGCGCATATCACTACGCGTGGCAATATAAACCAGTATATTTTCTGGGATATAGTCTTTCATGCCAGTTTGGTTTATGATAACTGCACCTGAAATTTCGCTTTTATCGTCATAAGAAACTAGGATAAAACCACCAAATGATGGCGTTTCTTTGAGTGCATACTCGGCACATTTTTGAATATGTGATTTTGGATCACCGTAGTTTTCTAGACTCTGAAACAGAAAATCTACAATTTGATTTTTTTCATTAAAAGTCGGTTTGTTAACCGGGTTGAACATCTTGGTTTCAATCATCAATTATGTTTTTTTAATTCGTAATAGCGACAATATAACTTTTTTTGCCAGAAAGCCAAATTTATTTTTAACAAACGATACCCTATTTTAGGAGATAAACACCGCATTTATCTCTTTAAATAATTGTAAAACAATAATATAAAAATATAAATTCTTTTTAGTATGAAGCTTGCAAAAATGTTTAAAGCGTACTACTTTTTTTGCAGGCACTGCCAGCAAGCCATCCGGTTGAATAGGCAATTTGTAGATTATATCCTCCGGTTTCGGCGTCAAGATCGAGCATTTCGCCAACGAAAAACAAACCTTTAACGAGTTTTGATTCCATTGTTTTAGGTGATATTTCGTTTGTTTTAACTCCTCCGGCGGTAATTATGGCCTCTTTAAATGAACGGTTGTGAGAAATTTTAAAGCGTAGGTTTTTCATCAAGTGACAAATTTGTTTTCGTTCTTTGGCACTAACCTGATGGCATTCTTTTTCGGAGTCGATTTCGAGTAATTCTATAAAAATCGGAATCATACTCGAAGGTAGCCAGAAATGAAAAATATTGACCAGTTTTTTTTTGCCATGTTCATTTAAATCGCGAATAAGGCGGGCATCTAGTTTTTGGTCGTCGAGGGCGGGTTTCAGGTCTATAGATATTTCTACTTTGTTCTGGCGTTTTAATTCTTGCGCTGCTATTCTGCTCAGGGTTAATATGATTGGTCCCGACAGGCCAAAATGCGTGAAAATCATTTCGCCCATTTCCTCACCTGCTTTTTTACCGTTTACCCAAATGGAGGCTGTAACGTTGCGTAGGTTAAGACCCTGAAGCTTTTGGGCGATGCTGCCTTCAGTTTCAAGAGGAACTAATGCCGGCAGTGGCGTTTCGATGGCGTGCCCGGCTTTTTTGGCCAAATCGTAACCATCGCCATTCGAACCTGTGGCCGGGTATGATTTTCCGCCCGTTGCCAGAATAACTTGTGGGGCAAAAAATGGTTTTCCGTTAGCCTGAACGCCTGCAACAGTGTTGTTTTCAATTATTATTTTTTCGACTTTATGTCCTGTTTTAATGTCTACCTGCAGTTCGTGAACCCACGTGAGCAGTGCCTTAAGTACATCCGATGCTTTGTCGCTGGCCGGAAAATAACGTCCGCCACGCTCCAACACCGACTCAACGTCATAGCGTTCGAGCAGCGCAATAATGTCTTTAGAGAAAAAACGAGAAAAAGCATTGCGCAAAAACCTTCCATCGGGAAAAACATGGGTGATAAATTCACCAATGGCCGCATCGTTGGTTATGTTGCATCTTCCTTTTCCGGTAATGAGCAACTTGCGGCCTTCTTGCCGCATTTTTTCCAAAACAAGCACACGGCAGCCATTGGAGGCTGCACTTCCGGCTGCCAACAATCCGGCTGGACCGGCACCAACTACAATTACATCATACGATTCCATCGGTGGCAAAGGTATTGTTTAGTTGGGTTGGTTGCCATGAAATTGAAATTCTGTTGTAAGCTTAGTCCTTAATTAAAACGAAAAAGGGAAGCCAGTTACAGCTTCCCCTTCAAGTTGGGTGATCTTGATTGCTTTATGCAATACTTTTGCTATCGGCTCTCAAGCAAAAATTTCTTTTCCGTGGTGCCGTCATTATAAAGATAGATTACAACAGTGCCTGTGGTTTCTTGGCTCACTTCACGACCCATCATGTCAATTACCTTTACGAGTTTTCTGTTATGGTTTTGGTCGTTAATCAATTCATCTTCAATGCCGGTAAAAGTTTGTCTTACCAGAAAAAGAGTTCCCGCATCTGGGTTTGGGTTTGGATCTCCCCAAAAATTGTAGTGCATTTCGAGTGTGTCGTTTTGAAAATAAACGACCTCAAAAAAATGATCTGTATAAAAGTATTGCCCAGCATAAACCGTTTCGAGGTACCGCCAATGAAACCTGTTGCTTTCAGCATCATAGTCGCTCATTTGCGTGTTTGGATAGTAATATGGTGGCATAAAATAACCAGTTGTTTCGGTGTAAAATCCGTCAGGTTCAATGGTCATGGTCAGGTCAGCATAATACCCACCGAAGCTAGTATAACTATGATACCCCTGCCAAGTTCCAACAAAATCATCAAATGAATAAGATTGCGCAAAAGTAAAAGAGGAGATGGAGCTAATGAGAAGTAAGAGATAAAGATGTTTTTTCATGTTGTAAATAAGTTAATTAGCAATATAATATAGAATCAATATAAATAAATAAACGCTGCAAAAATAGAAAAATTTCAAAGCAACTAATCTTGGTGATTAAAAAACTGAAAATTTGATCTGTTTTTTTAGTTACTTTTATACAGTGATTTTGACTTTATGGAATACAAAGATTATTACAAGATTTTAGGGGTAGGTAAATCGGCTGGAAAGGACGAAATAAAAAAAGCTTACCGCAAGCTGGCCAAGGAATATCATCCCGATAAAACCAAAGGCGATCTTAAGCTTGAAGAAAAGTTTAAGGAGGTTTCGGAAGCCTATCAAGTGTTGAGCAACGACGAAAACAGAGCCAAATATGACCAGCTGGGCGCTAATTGGAAGCAAGCCCAACAGCAGGAAAGTGATCCCGGATTTGATTATTCGCAGTTTTATAACCAGACTGGAGGTCAGCGCGGACATCATCAGACCTATCAAGGCGATTCGGAGGCTTTTTCCGATTTTTTTAACAATATTTTTGGCGGTGGTGGCTCAGGTTTCTCTGGTGCTTCAGGAGGTAGGGCGCGAAAAATGAAGGGACGCGATTATTCGGCCAACATGGAAATTTCGCTCGAAGAAGCCTATAACGGTTGTGCGCGCATATTGGATCTAAACGGTCAAAAACTGCGTATAACCACCAAACCAGGCAGCTACGATGGTCAAAAAATAAAACTCAAAGGAAAAGGGGAGTCGGGTTTAAACGGAGGCCCTCAAGGTGATTTATATATCACCATTCAGGTGGACAAACATCCTGTATTTGAGCGACAAAACGACGATCTTTTTATGGTTTTTTCATTGGATATTTTTACGGCCGTTTTAGGAGGAAAAGTTCAAATACCTTTGCTAAATGGTTCTGTTTCAATGAATATAGCCAAAGGAACACAGGGAGGACAAAAACTCCGTTTGAAAGGAAAAGGCATGCCCGTTTACGGAAAAAAAGACCAAACAGGCGATTTATACCTAATCATACAAATTAAAATTCCTATACACCTTAGCCCAGAAGAAGAAAAACTATTTACTCAACTCAAAGAAAAAAGCCATGAACACGCTCGCTAGATTCCACGAATACCAAACAAACAGGGCGTTGCTTAACTTTTTGAACGCACTGGCTGACGCACAACTTACGCATTATGCGTCCGATTTGCTACCTGAGCTTGAACTTGCCAACGAAATCGAGTTCATGCATTCAATCCAAAAAGCACAACAGGTGCTAACTACCCTGAGCTTGCCCGTCGGCAGGCATTTTAAAAAAATATACCGAACCCGCGATGGGCATGTGTTTTGCGATTACAAGCTTTCACATGTGGCCTATATGCTCGTGGGTATCAACGGCAACGTTGCTAACCGAAAAGTGGCCTCAATTCAACTTGAGCTGATAAAAAAACTACTGGGTTAAAATACATTGCTATGTGTGGACGGTTTCAGCTTTCTGTAAAAGGAAAACACATCAGCGAACGCTTTAACATTGAGGTTTTTGATGAAATGTATAAGCCTGGGTTTAATTGTGCTCCCGGACAAAAGTTGCCCATAATTACCAATACTGTTCCGCACCAGTTGAGTTTTTTTAGTTGGGGATTATTGCCATTTTGGGCTAAAGACTCCAAAATTGCGAATAAACTGATTAATGCCCGTGCTGAAACCATCGACGAAAAGCCGGCGTTTAAGGCCGCTTTTGCCAGTCGCAGGTGCTTAATTCCTGCAAATGGCTTTTACGAGTGGAAAAAAGACAAACAAAAAACACCCTACCGCATCTTTTTGAAAGGAGAGCAGCTTTTCGCTATGGCAGGACTGTGGGAGGCTTGGAAAGATGCTTCAGGACTGGTGCTACATACCTTTTCTATAATAACCACCAGTCCCAATGCGCTGATGAAAACCATCCACAACAGGATGCCAGTTATTTTGAAGCCCGAAGATGAAGATTTGTGGTTATCGCCAGCAAAACCCGAAGTGCTTCGCTCTTTGTTACAAAGCTATGAAGCCGAACAAATGGAAGCCTATCCTATTGGAAATTTAGTAAATTCACCCAAAAACAATTCTGCTTCTATTGTTGACCCCGTGTTGCCTAACAAGCCAAACCCAGATTTGTTTAGCTGATAGGAGAGTGCGCTCTATTGTTTTGTTGGGGCTTTAAAATATCTTTCTTATAACCGTTGATTAATGGTTTTGCTTGTGCCAAGATTATAATTCTATTTGAGGTGGAAAGGATGAAATTTTATTACTTCATGAAATAAAAGGGCTGAAAAACATTGGTTTAGACTACCAATTAAAAAAAACCAAGCAAAAGTTAGCTAACAGCTTAAAAATGTATTATCTTTGTCCTTTACATATATGTATGAACATATGCACAAACATTTTTTACAAATCCTAATTGATTAAATCATGAAAAAAACCGCTACTCTTTTTGAAAAAATTTACTCTAAAAGCGCACTAGCCAAAGGACTGGTAGTTGCGTTTTTGTTTTCTACCTTGTTTTTTGCAGGGTGTTACGAATGGGGACAGATTATGCAACCAGAATCTGCCACCATCAACAGCTTTTTTGATGTGGTGTTAACTGCTCAAGATGATGGAAATCCTGACAATGACTGGAGCAATCCTGACCTTGTTGATTACGGATTGTTTGGCGTTATGATTCCCGATGGTTGGGATGTTGAAGATAATATTCCTTTTGACATTTACTGTACTGACCCTTCCTACGACAACTCAGGCAACCTGGTTTACAGTGCTGCCCACTCACAAACGCTTCAGGACAGTATTCCTGCTCCAGCTGGTTATCATTGGTGGGGAGCCATTACCGCCAATGAAGCAAGTATGGTTTATTTTGAAAGCCTTTCCTTCGCGCCGCGCATTTTTACTGATGGACAGGTTGGCCAATTTTTCCTGCGCTATGCTATTGGCGACATGGACTTTTGGGACCGTAATCCTGCCGATGATGTAAGCGATCCAATGCCTATCATCATTGTTGACAATACCGGTGTTGAGGAAATGTTAGCTGGCACTAATGTGTCGTTCTACCCTAATCCTGTATCCGAACAGCTCAACATCCAATTTGAAAACTATCAATCGGAAGCCGTTCAGATGGAACTTATTGACCTTACTGGAAAAGTAGTGAAAAGCGAAATGCTAACACAAAGAAACAGTCAGGTTCAGGTAAACGACCTAAGCAAAGGCATTTATTTTGTTAGGCTTCGTAATGGAGATGCTTCCACGAGCCAAAAAATACTGATTAAGTAATTGATTTTTTTGAATTTATGAACGGAGTTGTTTCGACATTTGTGTCGGACAACTCCATTTTTTTAATAATTTGTTAACTCAAAACTTGATACCTATGAGCCGACTACTATTGTCTTTTTTTGTTTTCGCACTTTTTGTTTCAGGCTATGGACAGGCATTGCCCGACGCGGCTTTCAACAGCCTGATTCGTACGGAAAATGGTGGTTGGATTGCGGGCGATGCAACCTATTCTATTGCTTTGCCTGATGGAAGAACCTTGTGGCTGTTTGGCGATAGTTTTATTGGAATTGCCAATCCCGATAGCTCGATTGTGTCTGGGGCGCACATGATCAGAAACTGCGCCGTGGTGCAAGATGGTGAGGAAATGACCGCCATGTATCAAGGCACGTTTGAAAACCCGATTGATTTTGTAAGAACCAATGATAGTGAAACATGGTTTTGGCCTGAACATGGTATGGTGGAAGGTAATACCCTGAAAATATTACTTTCAGAATTTGGCCCTAATGGCGACACTACTGGTTGGAATTTTGAATTTAGGCAGACTTATGTAGCTGTTTTTACCTATCCTGATATTGAGTTAATTGAAACAATCCTGTTGCCCTATTACGACCTAAACGGCGTGATGTATGGCGACCAGCTTATGCTGCATGATGGCTATACTTATATTTATGGGCGCAAGGAAGAGAGTGGAAATATACCATACATGCATGTGGCTCGTGTGCCGGAAGACGACTTGCTGGGAGAATGGGAATTTTATAACAGGTCGGTTTGGTCAGAAAATGCTGAAGAATCGTTTCGGCTTACTAGTCAAACGGTTTCGCAGCAATTTGGTTTGTTTGAGCACAAAGGAAAGTGGGTGATGATAACCCAGGAAATATGGCTGGGAGCAAAAATATATTCTATGGTGGCCGATGCACCCGAAGGGCCTTGGAGCAATAGGGTTACTGTTTATGAAACGCCACGACCCTTCGCTACTCAAATAACCTACAACGCCTACCCACATCCTCAGTTTGACGAAGACAACGAGCTGCTGGTTTCTTACAACTCAAACGGTTCGTTTTGGGATATTTTCACCAATGTAGAACTCTACCGACCGAACTTTGTTAGAGTACCCTACCTTATGATCGACAGCAGTTTTACCCCAACAGACATACCAAAATATGAGATTTCAACATCAGGACTGGTGGTTATTACCAATTGTTATCCCTCGCCAGCAACTGAACAGGTTACTATTACCTTTTCCTCTCCAGTTTCTTTGACAATTAAGCCCGCTTTTTATGATCTCAGCGGAAAAGAAATTGCCGTTTTTCCTGAAAAGAAATATTCGGTTGGCGAACATCAGTTAACCATCTCACTTTCCGGATTTCCAAAAGGGGTTATTATTGTCCGGCTTGGCGACCAATGCACCAGATTTGTGCATAATTAGTTATTTTTGCACAATAAATATTATTACTGCACATGAGATTTTCAATAGATCATAAAAGCCTTGTTCCATTGCATGCTCAAGTGGAAAAGTTGCTCCGTGAGATGATCGAGTCACCCCAATATCAAAATAATGTATTACTGCCAAATGAAATTGATTTGGCCAAACAGTTGGGGATTTCACGTAATACGGTAAGGCAAGCCCTTAATAAATTGGTTTACGAAGGGTTGCTGGTTCGGAAAAAAGGTGTGGGAACCCGCGTTGCTGAACGTAGCGTAAACACCAGAGCACAAAACTGGCTTAGTTTTTCGCAGGAGATGAAAGCCAGTGGCGTTGAAATAAAAAATTTCGATTTGCAGGTTTCGTGGGTAGCTGCAGAGGAAAGCATTGCTGCCTTTTTTAATATCCCGGTAGGAAAAGAAATTGTAAAATTGGAACGCTTACGTGGACGACCTGAATATCCATTTGTGTATTTCGTTTCATATTTTCATCCTCGTATTGGATTGACAGGAAATGAGGACTTTACAAAACCTTTGTACGAAATTTTGGAAAAGGAACATTCCGTTATTGTGAAATTGTCGCAGGAGGAAATTAGTGCCGGTTTGGCTGGTGAAAAAATTGGCAAGTTGCTGGGTATTTCGGCATCCAGTCCTATTTTAAAACGAAAACGCTTTGTGTACGACCCCGGTGGCCGTCCTGTGGAATATAATCTGGGTTATTACCGTTCCGACAGCTTTTCGTACACCATCGAGAGTGAACGGGAATTGTAAATTTTAGCTATTCTGTAAGCTGTTTAAAAAACCTAAAATGATCGACAACAGCAGATTTCCAATAGCTTCCATCATGTCCTCCGTTACTTTTAATAAATTGAACATCAATGTTGTTTTTAGCGCAATCTGCTGAGAATATGAGGTTAATTTCATAAAATGGATCCTCAGTCCCGCAACTTACAATGATCTTTTTATCCGCTTTTTTAAGCTGATTAAGGTTTCCGGCAACGGAATACTTTGCTAACAATTTCTCGTTGTTTTTTGACTCTTCAAGGCCAAATACCCTCGAAATTCCGTAATGGTTGCCCCAATCTGATAAGTCGAGTAGTCCGCTCAGGCTTCCAGCACTTTTAAAATAGGCTGGATATTTTTCAAATAAAAACAAAGCACCATGGCCGCCCATGCTCAGCCCGGTTATAAAAACCTCATCGCTGCTAACATTGAATTTTTTGGAGATCGCCGGAACCAAATCCTGCATAAAAAACTGCTCATATTTATTCTCTGTTTCCACAGGACTGTCGATATACCATGAATCGTATAAACCATCCGGACAAACGATAATAAAACCATATTGATCGGCATAAGTTTGGCAATCGATAATGTTGTTCCATTGCTGGTAATTTCCGCTCCATCCATGCAACAGGTAAAGCAAGGGAAAGTCCTCTTCTTCCCCGGAATTTTCAGGTATAAATACCCAAACCGTGTCGGGTTGATTGAGAAAATTAGATTTTAGCACGAGCTGTTCCTGTGCTGAAAGTCCCAGATAAAGAACCGAAAACAAAAAAGTAAAAAAGATTGTTCTCATAGTTTAGTGCTATTTTTCTTTTAAAATCCGATCTTCAGGAACACGGATAAATACCGGACGGTATTTGCTGGCGTCAGCAAAGAGATCTTCCAGACTAAAACTGTTTACACAATACGATACCAACAAGTCGCCATTTTTGGTAAAATGAGGATGAGCCACCGGATTGTAAGCAAACAAGTCTTTTGCAGGAGTCAAAGGCTTTAGCTTGTACAGCTCTTTTTTATTTTTCCAACCGGTGTATGGCAAGTCGGAAGTCATGGAGTAGAGGCTGCTTTCAATAAAATCGCCCGACTGGGAAAGCAGGACATATTTGTTACGTAACTTAATTACACTAAACTGTTCAGAGCCTTTATAGTCGACCATGGGCATGGCCAGACGAGAGTCGGAAACCCACTCCGTTCCGGTGTAAAACTCCCATGGAGCGAGGATGTTTCCTTTGGGAGCACGTGCTACATACGGAAATTTATCTCCGGCGCCATAAATGTAAGTGTAATCAGGAGCATCATCGCAAATGGCATGTCCCCAATGAATCTCCACCTCACCGGGATAATCCAGGTGATAGATTTTCTCCAGTTTGATTTCAGGAAGCGAAAATGTGGCCAGATTGGCACCAGTCCAACGAAATCCCCAACCGCCGGGT
>CAYWNI010000086.1:0-10035 GCA_964459525.1 uncultured Lentimicrobiaceae bacterium
CCGATCAAGTTGTAATTCAACTTCCACCATATTGGCTTCAATACTACTAATATCAACAATATTATTTAAAAGGGAGGTGAGTTGCTGACTACTTTGTTCAATGCTGGTGGTATACTCGTAAAGCTCTGTGCTTCCAAGCACAGCGAGTTCGGTTTGGAGCAAACTGGTAAAACCGACAATACCGCTCAAAGGTGTTCTGATTTCGTGGCTTAAGCTACCGAGGAACGCATTTTTAAGATAATCAGCCTCTTCAACACGCTTGAGCTGCTTGCGAAGTTCAATTTCTTCGTGCCTGATTTTGTCAAGCTTCTCAGTTTGTGATGCATATTCTGTCGTAACGGCATGTTCAACCTTTTGTTTAAACTCGCCAACTTTGTTTACTTGCTTTTCATATTGATTTTTACTTTCCAAAAAGCAGGCAATTAGTTTTTTCTTTCTAAAAAAAGATTTATAAAACAATGCTGCGGTCACAACCAAGCCAAGTAAAAACAGCACAATAGCGATATAAAGCACTAGTATGAACGTATTGTTGCTGGAGCGTACCGGCATCAATCTTTCGGTAAGCAGTTTGTTTTTGTCTTTTTGACTTTCGATACCCATCTCTCTTATTGCCATCTGCCTGAAGAAAAAAGCACTGTCGTAGCGATTGCCATCAAAATGGTAATCAGACAACAGAATATAGGCTTGAGAAATATTTAAAGTATCAGAACCATGACCTTTAAGCTGGATGGCTTTCTTGGCATAAACGGCGGCGCTTTCTGCATCAATAACCCTGTACAACTCGGCTATTTCAAGCATCAAAGCGGGCTTTTTAACATCGGTGGCCTGAGGGAGAAGGTTTTCGAGACTGTCAATGGACAACATAACATGAGAAAATGACATCTTGCTTTCGCTATCATTTTGCGCAACAACCTCCCACGACCAGATGAGCATAAAAAACAAAATCAAAAATCTGGTTACATGCATCACAAATGTTAATTTTAAGATCAAAGATAGGGGAATTAGTCGTAACCACACGCAAAAAAAAGCGAACCTACAAGATCAAATAGCAAAAGCAACCTTATTGGCGTGCTGCTATCCGAGATTAAACTGATCGGGGTATTTAGCCGTTATTCCTTTGTAATAAGCCTGAATTTCGATCAGGTCTTTTTGATAGTCGCCCGTGGGATGAAAAACCGGTCCAATACCTGCCTCCTTTTTACCAAAGTCAATGTACGAAAATACAATGGGCACTTTGGCTTGGAGAGCAATGAAGTAAAAACCACGCTTCCACTCATCACGGCGTTGCCGCGATCCTTCTGGCGTAATGCCCAGATACAAAGTCTCATACTGATCAAACAGTTCGGCAACATGCCCTACGGTATTTCCTTTTTTACTCCTGTCGACAGGAATACCACCCGTTTTCCTTAAAAGCCCTCCCGTTGGCCAAAAAAAAGCTTCCTTTTTTATTAACAAATGAATAGGAAAATTATTAATCCACGCGTACAGCCGTCCGTAAAAAAAATCCCAATTGCTGGTATGAGGAGCGATTATAAACACCGCCTTGTTGATTCCTTCAGGCATTCCGCCAACACTTTTCCACCCCAGAAGTTTAAATATCCATTTAGAAATTCGTTGCATTTATAACAAGTTTGACAACAAAACTACAGTAATTATCTAAATGACGGCACTTTTATATCTCACTTTAAACCAGAAAACTACGAAACTATTAAGAATAATTACAGATTTATCAGGACTGAATATGGAGGAAGCAATTACTTTTTTATAATTTCGTGGCCGAAAGCAAAAACACTAATTATACTTAACAATGACTAACCCGCTTCAATCATTTGGCATAAAAAAATACATTAATGAGGAATCCATCGGTGGGATCATCCTCATTTTTGCCACCATTATCGCATTAATTTGGGCTAATTCGACGTGGTACAGCACTTATCATTACGTTTGGCATGAGCTAAAAGCCGGATTTGGCATTGGTGGTTTTCGGATGGAGAAATCTATTGGGCATTGGATAAACGATGGGCTTATGGCCTTGTTTTTTTTCACTGTCGGCTTGGAAATCAAGCGTGAAATTATGGGTGGCGAATTGTCGACCTTTAAAAAAGCCAGTCTTCCGATTTTTGCTGCCATCGGCGGCATGGTGATTCCGGCATTATTTTACACCGTTATTGCCTACAATTATCCTGAATACATTGATGGCTGGGGAATCCCAATGGCTACCGACATTGCCTTTGCGTTGGGGCTTTTGGCATTGCTTGGCAAACGAGTCAACATCAATTTGAAGATTTTTTTAACTGCCCTTGCCATAGCCGACGACCTCGGTGCCGTGATGATTATTGCCATATTTTACACCGACAGCATTGATTACACCGAGCTAATAACTGCGGCTGTTTTTATGTCGGTATTGGTTATTGCTAATTTTGCTGGTGTTAGACGGGCTGTTTTTTATGCCGTTGTGGGTTTTGCGGGTGTTTGGGTGTCGTTTGTATACTCCGGTGTGCATGCCACTATAGCCGGAGTGCTTATTGCACTTACCATTCCAGCCAGAACAAAAATATCTGAATACCATTTTGTCGACCGTATCTGCACACTAACCGAAGAGTTTAAAAAAATGCCAGAAACCGGCAATACGCTCTTATCTGAAAAACAAGTTCACCTGCTGGGAGAGCTAGAACAACTTAACGACAATGCTCATTCGCCTCTGCAAAAACTTGAACACGCCATGCACCCGATAACCATGTACTTTATCTTACCTCTTTTCGCATTGAGCAACGCCGGCGTGCACATTCAAGGTAGCATAATAGACATGATTTTACACCCCATCAGCCTCGGAATCATGGCTGGGCTGGTTCTTGGCAAACTGTTAGGAATCTCGTTGTTTACGCATCTGGTTGTTTTTGTTGGCTTGGCAAAGCTACCTGAAGGCGTAACCTGGAAACAAATTTATGGTGCTGCGATGCTTGCAGGAATTGGCTTTACCATGTCAATGTTTATTGCCGACTTGGCCTTCGTTAACGATGAATTTAAGCAAATAGCCAAAGTGGGCATTATGATGGCCTCTTTGGTATCTGCGATTGGCGGCATGGGATTTTTAATCCTATCAGGAAAAAAAGACCGGCAATAAAACAACACGGACTATTTTTTTTTCTCGTCTATTAAATATAGTTTATTGTCTTCGACCAGATACATCATAGGGGCGATTACGATTTTAGGATAGCGGAAACGCAGTCGTGTGGTTTCTCTGCAAAGGAAATCGAGCTCGCCACCAATTTCAAACAAAGGAGCAAACTGCATAAAGTGGTCTTCGGCCTGCTGTTTGGGCCATCCTGCATTTTCAACCAAACCCTCTACAAAAAGGTTTTTTCGATCGACGAGATTGACCATAGCACAATGGTTGTGTCCAATCAGGGCCATATGCTTAACTCCGCCTACCGAAAACGCATACGACACTTTAAATTCGCTGTACCGCATATTAGCGCCCCCCGACCTTATGATGTAGGCAAAATTATCGGGTATACTCATGTGTTTGCGGTTATCCATACACATACCTATGAGCAGTTGCGCGTTTTGATAATCCTCGAAATCGTACCCCAGATTGTGGTATTGCAACAACTTGGCGATGGGCGTATTTTGGTATTGAGGGAGTATGTCCTCGTTTTTTTGAATGTCAATTAGTCGATCCATAGGTAGTTATTTTTGTTTTAAAATTGGCATTGAACCATCTCTCTGCGCTACAATGATAAGCTATTGCAGAAAACGTGGTAATAATACACATTTTTTAAAAACAGCAATGCCCTTTGACACAAAAAGTGAGGTTGACCAAACCGCTCGACACAAAAATACTCAGCTTACATACTACCTAATCAGCACCTTGCCCGTTGCTAGATTTTGATTTGTACGAACACGATAAATATACAATCCGCTATTCCAATCAGCTACAGGTATGGTTAGGGTTTGCGTGAATTTCTCTTCCAATAATTTTTTTCCTTGCAGGTCGTATATACCAAATGAAGCCTGACTGGAAACTCCCGGAATGTTGATGGTAATTTGGTCGGAAGCTGGGTTTGGGTAAACACCTATCTCCAAATCATCATGCTCAACAATATCAACGATATTTATGGGTATGTAATGAAAGGCCGTGGTCAAATCCTGAGCCCAATCATCCAATTCACTGTCCCACAGAAACGCGTCAACTTTCTCAATCATGTGTGTTAAAAGGCTAAAATCGTCTTGAAATAAAGAAGGGAAAATAAGGTCATCAATTGTGTAGTCGTTATTGAAATGGAAAACAGATTTTTCCTCTGGAATCCAATCATGTGCTATCGGATCATAACCAAATTCAATCCAAACAGAAGGGTTATAATAAGCATCATAGTAGTTGACATCCTTTTCAACGGGCATCCATGCATTCAGGTCAGCTCTCCAATCAGAATAAATTGACTGATATACTAAGTTGACTTCATCGTATGTATATTCGTAAAGCATTGAATTTATCCAATGATTGGTAACATTATCCCAACTCGAACCTATTCGTTGTGTGCGAAAACCGGTATCATTATACATGTATTCGTTTTTCGAGTAGTAAAACCATTCTTCCGTTACAGGGTCAAAGCTAAAGTAGATTTCTTTAAGAGGGTTGTTTTCAGGCGTATACTCAGTTTCTTCCTTAGAATAATACACCCAGGCAGAGGTCAAATCATCCCAATCGCTACGCAAATCAAGCACCAGAAGTAATTGAGCATTGTATGAATATTCTACCATTCGACTGCCTATCCATTGATGATTAACCTCATCCCAATTGTATCTCGTATTCTTCAAAAGCAAGTCATCCTGACTGTATTCATCTACCAATTTCGTGTATGGATTCCACAGCTCGAGTTCAGGTTGCCAACCATACGAAATTTCTTCTGTTTGGTTGCCATGGGCATCGTAAGCAAAAGTATTTTTACCATACAACACCATTACGCCACTTGCATCAGGCCAGTACATATATTGTTCCTCAAGATAACCACTTGTATTATAGCGGTAAGTTTGTTTATAAAGAGCTACCCCCACATCATTCACAGTATCGTACTCTATATATAATTCCTCGGTTTGTTTGCCCTCGTTATCGTAATCAAACAAATACCAACCAAGCATTTCAGGAATTCCGGTGATCAGATCGTATTCAATGCCTCCAACTGAATCTACCGCTTGTTTGATGTCTTTGGTAAACCTATTGGCAACCATAGGTTTATCGCCTAAAAACGGATTTTGCACGGACGCTTCACGAAAACCATCAAAAAAATTCGGGTTAACAGTAACAGGGTTGGGTTGCATCAATGGCGAATCTAAAGGTTCATCGCTTACAGGCTTCAGTCCTTGCGCGACGGCATAAATGGGCAGCAGAAACGCTATAAACCCAAAAACGAAAGTAAAGTAAAGAAGTTTTTTCATGGCATTTGGTTTTTGTATAAGTATATAAAATATGCAAAATCGTAACCAAAAAATAAAGGCTGGAATACGTGTCAACCGAAAAAAACAATCATAATCGAAGTATAAAGATGCGAACATCGACACGATTTCCTATAATGCCACGTCAAATGTAGTAAAGAAAAGAGCTGTAAAGCAATAGCTTGAGCCATCCATTATAAAAAAAAACCCAATTTAAACTCAATCTAAATTGGGGTTTTTGCCTACAGAATAAAAAAAATACCGTAATCGTCTGGTGATTCAAACGCGTTAACGACTTAATTAACTATGCTTTTAGTTTTTTTTGAATCATCAAACCCAATTCAGAAATATTCACCCTTGTTTGCAGCATACTATCACGTTCGCGCAAAGTAACTGTATTATCTTCAATGGTTTGGTGATCTACCGTAATACAGAAAGGTGTTCCGATGGCATCATGCCTGCGGTATCGCTTGCCGATGGCATCTTTTTCCTCATAAAAGCACATAAAGTCGCCTTTTAGCTCGTCCATAATTTCGCGGGCTTTCTCAGGAAGTCCGTCTTTTTTCGTCAGTGGAAAAACAGCCACCTTATAAGGAGCTAAAAATGGTGGAATCCGCAGCACTACGCGCTCTGATCCATCTTCTAGACTTTCTTCACAATAGGCGTTGCTCATCACAGCCAAAAACATACGGTCGAGGCCGATGCTTGTTTCAACCACATACGGAACATAGCTTTCGTTGAGCTCTGAGTCGTGGTAACGCAACTTTTTACCACTAAACTTTTCATGGGCACTTAAGTCGAAATCGGTACGCGAATGAATGCCTTCCAACTCCTTGAACCCGATTGGGAAATCGAACTCGATATCGGCAGCGGCGTTGGCATAATGCGCAAGCTTGTCATGGTCGTGGAACCGGTATTTTTCAGGTGGTATTCCGAGTGAAAGGTGCCAATTCATCCGTTCTTCCTTCCAATACTGGTACCATTTTATTTCTTCGCCGGGACGAACAAAGAATTGCATTTCCATTTGCTCAAATTCACGCATACGGAAAATAAACTGCCGTGCTACAATTTCGTTGCGGAAGGCTTTTCCCGTTTGCGCTATACCGAAAGGGATTTTCATACGTCCGGTTTTTTGCACATTTAGGTAGTTTACAAAAATACCCTGTGCAGTTTCGGGGCGTAAATAAATCTCTGTTGCCCCTTCGGCAACTGAACCCATGTTGGTGCTAAACATCAGGTTAAACTGCCTGACATCCGTCCAGTTACGTGATCCGCTCACCGGACAAACAATACCTAAATCTTCAATTACAGCTTTTACAGCAGCCATATCCTCCTTTTCGAGGGCAGCAAAAAAAACGGTTCTTATCTCATCAATTTTCTTTTGATTTTCGAGTACCCGTGGGTTGGTGTCGCGAAATTGTTGCTCATCAAAACTATCTCCAAAACGGGTTCTGGCTTTTTCAACTTCTTTGGTAATTTTCGCTTCAATTTTGGCCATATGGTCTTCGACCAAAACATCGGCGCGGTATCTTTTTTTCGAGTCTTTGTTGTCAATCAATGGATCGCTAAACGCGTCCACATGACCAGAAGCTTTCCAGGTAGTGGGATGCATAAAGATAGCTGCGTCAATACCGACAATATTTTCGTGCATCTGTACCATCGATTTCCACCAGTAATCGCGGATATTTTTCTTCAATTCTGATCCATTCTGGCCATAGTCGTAAACGGCGCTCAGACCATCGTATATCTCACTCGACTGAAAGATAAAACCATATTCTTTCGCGTGCGCAATTATTTTTTTAAATAAATCTTCCTGATTCGCCATAGTTAGTTTGTAAAAAAGTCCAACACATTTCCAAATGTACCTGTAGTGCGTTTATAAAGTTCTGAGTAACCACATTGCGTGCACGAAACAACGGTGAATTTTTTGTTTTGCACATCAAATATCTTGGCCAGAGGTCCTCCCACTGTCCTTATCTCATCAAGTTCGTATTGCTTGCTACCACATTTTGCACAGATGTACTCTCTGGATTTCATTTCGCCAATATTAAAAAATTAAAAAACCCGGGAGGAGAATCCCTCCCGGATATAAAAGTATTATGCGCCTAATGTTGCTACCATTACAGCTTTAATGGTATGCAGGCGGTTTTCGGCCTCATCAAAAACTATTGATGCGGGCGATTCAAAAACATCATCGGTAACTTCCATACCATCGACACCATATTTCTGGAAAATTTCTTCACCAACCACAGTTTCACGGTTATGAAAAGCGGGTAGACAGTGTAAAAATTTAACTTTCGGATTTTTGGTTTTTTCTAGCATTTCTTTGTTCACTTGGTAAGGAAGCATCAATTTAATACGCTCCTGCCATACACTATCGGGCTCACCCATGCTCACCCAAACGTCAGTATACAGAAAATCGACTCCAAGTACACCGTCGTCAACACTTTCGGTAAGCGTAATTTTCGCGCCAGTTTCTTTAGCGATGGCTTTACATTCATTTACAAGTGATTCCTCAGGCCAGAGTTTTTTTGGAGCAACGGCGCGGAAATCCATACCCATTTTTGCTGCGCCTACCATCAGCGAATTTCCCATGTTGTTGCGGGCGTCGCCACAGTATGCAAAACTAATTTGATGTAGAGGCTTGTCAGAATGCTCAATCATGGTTAAGAAGTCGGCCAAAATTTGGGTAGGATGGAATTCGTCGGTAAGACCGTTCCACACAGGAACGCCGGCATATTTTCCAAGTTCTTCAACAATAGCCTGACCAAAGCCTCGGTATTCGATGCCATCGTACATACGTCCTAAAACGCGTGCTGTGTCTTTCATGGATTCTTTTTTTCCAATTTGCGAACCGCTAGGCCCCAAATAGGTAACTCTTGCACCTTGATCGTAAGCAGCCGTTTCAAAAGCACAACGGGTTCGCGTAGAGGCTTTCTCAAAGATGAGGGCGATGTTCTTTCCAGTTAAACGGGGTTGCTCAGTGCCAGCATATTTGGCTTTTTTGAGATCGAGCGAAAGGTTGAGTAAAAACTTAATTTCTTGTGGAGTAAAATCCAACAGTTTCAAAAAATTTCTATTTCTTAAATTGAATGCCATAGCTATTGCTTAATTAAAGGTTATTAAACGATTATGAATATTTAATGGGCACAAAAGTAATCATTTTATCGCGTTTGGCACGTGTAAAAATGATAATTGAACTTAGTATTGCAGATCGATTGTCAGTAAGTTCTTATTACTTTTGCCGCCATGATTGTAGTTGATAACATACTGGTGTCGGACGACCTTAAAGACACTTATTTTGCATGCAACCTGCATGCCTGCCATGGCGATTGCTGCGTGGAAGGAGATGCGGGAGCACCGCTTGAAGAATCTGAAATTTCAATTTTGGAGGATTACATTGAGGACATTATACCCTATATGGAACCACAAGGTATTGATGTAATAAACAAACAGGGCGTTTTTGATTACGACATGGACGGCGATTATGCCACCCCGCTTGTTGACGACAGAGCTTGTGCGTTTCTTTACCAGGAAGGCGACATCAGGTATTGTGCCATCGAAAAGGCCTGGTTAGAGAAGAAAATCCCGTTTCAGAAACCAATTTCTTGCCATTTATACCCCATCCGACTTTCAGAAGTTGGTGGCAGCACCGCGGTAAACTACCACGAATGGGTCATTTGCGCCCCTGCTTTGGTTCTTGGCAAAAAAACCGGAGAACCGCTGTATGTTTACCTAAAAGCTCCTCTCATCCGAAAATTTGGAAAAGATTGGTATCAAAAATTGACTCTAGCCATAGAAAGCCGCTTTAGCAAATAACAAAAAAGCCGCTGGGTTTAAAAAAATCTCAACGGCTTTTGTAACAAATACGGCAGTTGCCTGCTAAACAGCCGCTAAAGTAGCGGTTGCCATGCCATCCAATTCTTTGTCGATATGAAACATCCCGGCTTTGTCGCTTCCTACAAGCGACATTTTATCAAGAATGGTGCTCATCAGGCTTTCTTCTTCGAGCTGTTCAGTAATAAACCACTGTAAAAAGTTGCCTGTGGTATAGTCCTTTTCTTCAATTGTAATGCCATACAATTCGTTGATGGATGCTGTGATATACTCTTCGTGAGCCAGAATCTTACCAAAAACATCACTCAGAGATTTAAAAGTACCTTCAGGCCTTGCAATATCGCCCACAACCACCAATCCGCCTCTGCTAACAACGTAGCGGATGAATTTCAGCATGTGCATCCGTTCTTCATCGGCATGCTGATACAAAAAGGAAGCTGCACCGGGATAGCCATTCGATTCGGCCCAGATGGCCATAGCAAGATATAAACGTGAAGAAAACTCTTCTTTTTCTATTTGATTGTTAATGGTTTCTTGAACTTTTAAGTTGATCATAGTCGTTTTTTTATTGAGAGTTGTTTTCTGCAAAAATAGCATATCCTAGCAAAAGAGACTATACCTACACCCGAGAAAAGTCTTTTTTGTTTAAACTCCGATTTTTAGGTCAAAAAGAGCTAATAAACAGTCAAATAATGGTCAAAATTACATCTATCTATTATTGGTCAAGTGTAATGGATTATTTATGCACAATTTAGAATAGTTAAA
>CAYWNI010000087.1:0-10006 GCA_964459525.1 uncultured Lentimicrobiaceae bacterium
TACGTAGTTATGGTGTCGTTATGGTAGCAGCTAACTCCACCTTCGAGCGTTCCAAACCAAATTGCTCCTCGGCTATCTTTGAATAGGGTTACAATCTTGCTACTAGCCAATCCATTTTTCGTTGTAAAGGTTTCAAACGATTTCCCGTTGAAGCGCGTTGCTCCACCTTCTGTGCCAAACCAAATATCTCCTTTATTATCCTGAATAATAGACCTTACAATCCTGCTCTGCAGGCCTTCATTTATGCCATAGTTGGTAATTTCTATCAGCCCTTTGTTGAACTTTTTGCCATCTAGCCTACTTACTCCACCATCGTATGCAGCAATCCAGAAATCACCAGCTTTGTCTTGAACAATACTCGGTATAATATTGTTAGCCAGTCCATTATCAAAGTTGACATAGCTTACTTTTATTGTATCTTCCTTGAGCTTATTTTTATTTTCGTCAAAAACCAGAATGCCCCCTTCGAAAGTACCAAACCACATTCTATCATAGTTGTCTTGAAAAATTGACAACACAAGATTATTTGTAAGCTCTTGATCCGTTGTGTAATTATTAAAGCTATTTGGTTTGAACAAACAAACTCCATTTCCATCTGTACCTATCCATATATTCCCGACCCTGTCAATGAAAAGAGAACGAATATAACTATCGTTTAACCCTTGTTTTTCAGTATATTGTTTAAATGAACTTCCGTTAAAACGGATAATACCATGTCCAAATGAACCAAACCAAATGTTTTGCTCATGATCTTCAACAATCGAAAGAATGATGTCGCCATCAAAACCTTGCTCGGAAGTATAGTTTGTAAAATTTTTTCCGTCAAATTTTGACACTCCGCCACCATTCGTGCCAATCCACAGGTTGCCTTTACTGTCCTGATTAAGCGATATTATATTGTTGTGCGCTAAACCATCATCAGTGGTGTAGTGTATAAACCCCTCACCATCAAACATATTTAATCCGCTTGTAGTTCCAATCCAAATATTGTTTTCCTTGTCTTCAAAAAGCACAGAAATATAATTTCCAATAAGCCCCTGTTTTTTAGTATAACTAACTATTTCAGAACCGTTAAACATGGCTATTCCGCTTGTAGTGGCCATCCACAACCGTCCTTTGCTGTCTTCAATTACTGAAAGTACATTGTTTGATGGAAGACCTTGATCAGTAGTGATTTGCGTTATGTTTTGTCCATCATAAATATTTAAACCGCTGCCTTGTGTACCCACGATAAGGCGATTCTGGCTATCGAAAAACAAATCGAGAACCATATCAGTGGTCAGACCATTTGCAGTGGTATATTGGCGGAAGTAGGCGCCGTCGTATGAAATGATACCACCAGTATGTGTTCCCAACCACAAAACACCTTGATTATCAGCTATAATATCACGAATAAACGAATTGGGGAGTTGCTGATCGGCATCTGAAAAACTAATGTCGTAAACAGCATCGTCCATATATTTAAAGGGAATGGTTGCTATAGGTACAGCGGGTTTAAGCAACAAGGACAGGGGTGGTAATATGGTATCGCCATGCTGCACGGTAAAAAGATTTTGGCGAATTAGTTTTTTTCTGTTTATCGCGAGGCTGTCGACATCAACATAAACAGCTTGCGCAGTTTTTGTTGTTTTTGGTGCATTTAGTGACTTTGTAAAACGTTTTTGTTTTGCCCTAATAATATTTGGTTTTTTGCTTTTAATGGGAAGTTCTCCATCCTCTTTTTGCTTATCTGTTTGAGGTAGAAATGATTCGCCGGGTATAATCTCCAAAAAACTTCTTACAATTCGCTCATGCACGGGTTTAGCAGGTTGTGTTATGGCAAATGTGGTGTTGGCGTCTCCCGGGGTTCTTATAATAAGTGAATCAGTAATAACCGCAGTAACAATAGGTTTCTCAGCTTTATGTTTTTTTCCCGAATCCAACATCTGGTTTTCGGCTTGTTTATTTCCACGGCATCCTTGAAATAAAAGAGCAATACCAATAAAAAGGGTGAAAAACAGATTACACAATTTCATTTTATGTGTTTTTTTGTCGCTATGGGTTCACGTTATCTAAAACAGAATCGTAAAAGTATAAAATAATTCTGAACGCAAGCGGCTTATGAAATTACTATGCCAGGATTTATAATGCATTAAAAAGCTAAAAGATGATGGTAAACACAGCGCCTTCGCCAAGTTTAGAACGAACATTGATAGTTCCCTTGTGCATTTGCATAATTTGTCGCGAAAGACTCAGCCCAATACCTGAACCAGTTTTTTTAGAGGTAAAAAACGGCATGAAAATCTTGTCGAGAATATCCTGATTAATGCCTTTTCCATTATCGGCCACCTCGATACTGATACGGTTATTTAGATTTACGGTAGCAACAATGGTTATTCTGGGTTTTTCAACCTCACGAACGGCATCAATGGCATTGAGCAGCAAATTGATAATTACCTGATCAATTAAATCAGGATCGGCAAGTACTTTCAGGTCGTTGGGATACAGGCGTGTAGTGCAAGTAATTTGATGCTCTTCTAATTTGGGGTTCAGCAGTTCAAGCGTGCTTTCTAAAATTGTGTTTATTTTGAAATACCTGAAATTCGGTTTCGGTATCCGGGTAAGGTTGCGGTATAATTCAACAAAATTAAGCAGTCCTTTTCCTCTGTTTTCAATTGTTGCTACGGCCTGCATCACATTTTCGATATCGTCGCTTTCCTGCTCATCGCGAGGAGGATAATTTTCTTTGCGGTCGTCGAGGATTTCTTTTATGGTAGCCGCCAACGACGAAATAGGGGTGATTGAATTCATAATTTCATGTGTCAGCACACGAATTAATTTTTGCCACGATTCAATTTCTTTTTGTTCCAACTCAGGGTGAATATCCTGAAATGAAACAAGAATGTATTCTTCGCCCCGCATTTTAAATTCTGTAGCATGGATCGACAATTGAAGCAGTTCATCGGCCACAAAAAGTTTAATCAAGGCTTTGTCGCCCGACTTCATTGCGATAAGTTTTTCGGGAAGTTCTTCAGAAACCTCTTGCAAATGACTGATTTTTCTAAGACGATTTATGCGGAGTAAATGCTTTACAGCATTATTAAACACATCCACCTTTCCGTCGCGCTTAAATACGATAATACCGATGCTTACATGCTGGATAACAGTAAGTAAATAGTTAAAATGTTCTTCCTTTTCCGTCTTATTTTTGTTAAAAGCTTCTATTACTTCATTAAATTCGGTGTTAAGTTCCTCAAAGCTTCTGCCAAGTTCGTTTTCGGTGAAAGAGGTAGCAAAATCAGCATGCCGTATCGACTCAAAAAAACGGGCCAGTTTTCGGTTGGTTTGTTCGGTGTACCTGATTAGAGCGATAACCTGTGCCAAAAACACGACCGAAAGCAGCAACATGCTTACCAGGTAGTTTGAGTTATCGAAAAAATAAAAAATAAAAAACAGGTTTATGCTGATGAGCATAATCCTGATAATTATTTGAAAGCGAAAGCGTTTATAGACCATATTTCTCTATTCTGCGGTACAACGATGCCCTGGTTAGTCCTAGCTCCTTGGCGGCACGGCTAATGTTGCCGCCATGTTTGTCGATTACTTTGCGCACGAGCACTTTTTCTACTTCTTCCAGGTTAAGGTGGTCGGCATTAAAAACCTCGCCAGGTTTTTCTTCCCGATCGCTCACAAAAAAGTCGTGGGGTTCGAGCATGTTGTTTTCGCTCAGGATAACGGCCCTTTCAACGGCATGTTGCAGCTCGCGGATGTTTCCGGGCCAGTCGTGTTTTTGTAGGCGTTTGAGAGTGCCAATATTGATGCGTTTTTTTGGCACCTTATATTTTCGCGAGTAAGTTTCGATATAGTATTCGGTCAAAGGCTCTATGTCTTCAATACGCTCACGCAATGGGGGCAGCTTTATCTCCACTGTATTTATACGATAAAGCAAATCCTGACGGAATTTATTTTCGCTAACCATTTGGTATAGCGGCATATTGGTTGCGCAAATAAGCCGAACATTTATGGGTGTTTCCTTATTCGATCCCAAACGGACAACCTTCCGACTTTGCAGTACACTCAATAATTTCGATTGTAGGTTTTGGCTTAGGTTGCCGATTTCATCCAAAAAAATGGTGCCTCCGTTGGCTGCCTCAAAACGACCAGCCCTATCTTCTTTGGCATCGGTAAATGCGCCTTTTTTGTAGCCAAAAAGTTCGCTCTCGAAAAGACTCTCGGTAATGGCGCCCAAATCAACATTTATAAAAACCTTTTCATGTCGCTGAGAAGCACGATGTATGGCACGTGCAACAACCTCTTTCCCAGTTCCGTTTTCGCCCAATATCAACACATTGGCATCGGTGGCTGCTACGCGGTAAGCCATTTTCATTACTTTTTGCATGGCCGGCGAGTTCCCGATTAAATTGTTGTAAGCCTGATCTTGATCCGATATAAGCATTTTTTGTGTCGACCTCAGGCTTTCGAGCTCTACCTTCGATTCGCGCACCCTGAGCGAGGCTTCAATTGTAGCAAGAAGTTTTTTGTTTTCCCAAGGCTTAAGCACAAAGTTGGTGGCGCCTTCCTTAATGCCTTGCACCGCCAGTTCAATATCGCCATAGCCCGTTATAAAAATTACCGTGGCCGCAGGATCTTGATCCAAAATTACATTTAACCAATGAAATCCTTCCTGTCCGCTGGTGGCATCGCGCGAAAAATTCATGTCGAGCAAAATAAGATCAAACACCTCGTTTTTAAGGATATCTGGTAAATTGGCTGGGTTTTTCTCGGTATGCACAATTTCGATGTGTTGCCTCAAAAACATTTTGGCTGCAAGCAATATATCGGCATCATCATCAACAATTAAAATTCGGGCTTTTATTTTTGTCATGTTAATCCGTTTTAGAGGAGTTGTTATTTTAGCTTTAAAAGTAATTTTATTTTGTTCAACTTTGCACACCTATATGGACGATTTCGGACATAAAAAGTTACAATTATTAAAAAAATAATCGTAACTAACAGCACTTTAATGTGATAAGGGTCATGGCATGAAATTAGTTAAAGATTGTTAATCAACTTAAGGGAAGATTCAGAATGAACATCATTGAAACAACTGGTTTAGAAAAAATATTTCATGGCGATTCAGTTCAAACGGTTGCCTTGCGCAAAATTAATTTCAGCGTAAAAATGGGTGATTTTGTTGCTGTAATGGGCCCTTCGGGTTGTGGTAAAACAACACTTTTGAATATTTTGGGCATGATCGACAATTGGTCGCAGGGAGATTATTTGTTGTTGGGTGAAAACGTTGGCCTACTGAAAGAAAAACAACGTAATTTACTCAGGAAAAGCAATATTGGTTTTGTTTTTCAAAATTTTAACCTGATTGAAGAACTAACGGTATACGAAAATATTGAGTTGCCTTTGCAATACTTGGGCTGGAAGAAAAAAGACCGTCACGAAAGAGTAAATGAATTGATGGAGAAGATGAAAATTACTCATCGAAAAGACCGTTTTCCGGTTCAGCTATCTGGCGGACAGCAACAAAGGGTGGCTGTGGCCAGGGCTGTAATTGCTAATCCTCCGCTGCTGCTTGCCGATGAGCCAACGGGTAATCTCGACAGTATGCATGGAGAAGAGGTGATGATTCTTCTTGACGAGCTGAACAAGGAAGGTACAACCATTATTATGGTAACCCACTCGCAACGAGACGCATCCTATAGTCGTAGAATTGTACATCTTTTTGATGGGCAAATTATTAACGAGAACCTGAATAAACTGGATTAAAGCATGCCTATAACTGGAAATTATTTTAAAGTTGGCATCAGATTATTGCTGAGGCAAAAGGGCTATACCCTGCTCAATATTGTTGGGCTTACCCTTGGCATTACAGTATTTATTTTTATCCTTTTATACCTCGAAAGTGAAATTAATTACGACCGAAATTGGGCAAATAGCAAGAATACTTACCGCGTAACCAGTCAGTTTATTTCAGAGGGAAAACACGAAAGTATCGCTCTTTCACCATTTAGGCTAGCCAACGACTTGAAATCAAATTACAAGGAAGTTCAGGAGGCAACCAATTTGTTTTTTACCGATCCTACCGATCAAAACGATGTGTCAACTATTTCGTGGAACGACCAGAATTTTGAAATCCCAGACATCAGTTTGTGCGACGTTCATTTTTTTAGTGTATTTAATTACCCGTTTTTAGAGGGAAACCCTGATTCGGCACTTACAAAGGCCAATTCAATCGTGATAAACGCTGAAATGGCCAGACAAATATTCAATGGTCAACCGGCTTTAGGTCAGAAACTTAAAACATCATTGCGCGAATACACGGTTACAGGCGTTATCGACAAATCAGCACATCCCTCGCACTTAAGTTTTGATGCTCTTGTGTCGGTTAGTTCTTTGTCGGAGCAGCAAATTGCAATGCTTGAGCGCGATTACTTTTGGATGACCTGCTACACATACATAAAACTTGCTGATTCCGTAGACCTACCTGATTTTACCTATAGAATAAATGAGTTGCAACGAAAGGGTGAGCGGGCTTTTTTGCAAGAGGAAAACCTGAATATTGAAGGCAACCTGCATTATCTTGTTGAGCCCCTTACGCAAATTCACTTCAACACTTCACTTTTATACGACTCTCCTACCAATGTGGCCTCCGCCAATTTAACCATTTTTGGGATTATCGCTGCCTTTATTCTGCTCACTGCATCAATAAATTATATTAACCTGGCTACAGCCCGTTCGATGAAACGCTCAAGAGAGATTGGCGTACGGAAAGTGTTGGGAGCGTCACGATTTCAGTTGGCTGCCCAGTATATTACCGAATCGTTTATTATCACAACCATTTCTTTTTTATTGGCGCTTGCAGCCGTTGAGTGGATGATGCCCCAATACAACAAGCTTCTAAACAAGCAACTTAGCCTTTTCGACAGTTTGTTTTCGGGCGATGATCCTGCGTTTATTTTGTTGCTGGTTTTTCTCGTAATTGGTCTTTCATTTTTTAGCGGTGGATTTCCTGCCTTTATGCTAAGTAGTTACAAGCCGGCACAAATGCTTCAGGGAAATACGCTGAGTGTAGAAAAAAAACAACTTACCACCACAGGATTGCGTCAATTGCTGGTAACCATACAGTACGTGGTTTCAATTGGCATGATTATGTCGACATTAATTGTTTACGCGCAACTTACGTTTTTGCAAAACCACGATTTGGGGTTCAATAAAAAAAATGTGCTTATAGTTAACGTTCCATCCGATACCTTGTCGCAAAACCTGATGCCTGAGCTGATTAAAAAGATTGAATTTCTGGATCAGGTTACTGACGCATGTGCCACACAAAATGTTCCGGGATTTACCGAAGGAAAAATGCTTTTTCAGTCAGACACCAATGCTGCAGGTTCCATGCAAACGATAAATTATTTTGGTGTAGGAAGTCAGTTTTTCAGGCTTTTGGAAATCCCTTTGGCAGCAGGGCAATTTTTTGATGATTATTCCGGAAATGATACGGCGGCAAATTATATACTCAATGAAGCTGCAGTTGATTTTCTTGGGTTGCATAATGCTGTTGGCGCACCATTTAATCTTGTTGGAAGAGCGGGTGGTAAAATTGTGGGCGTTGTAAATAATTTCAACTCTTCATCATTACACCGTAATGTAGAGCCTTTGGTTTTTGTATTAAGCAGATCAAATTCCAGATACATTATGGTAAAATACACAGCGGGCAATATGGGTATGGTTGAGGAAGAAATAACAGGTTTTTGGAAAAAGTTTGGCACGAAAAGTTCGCTACATTTTATTTCGCTCGAAGAAAAACTGGCAAGCTTGTATAGTGGCGACACGAAACTACTCGGACTATTCTTTTATTTTTCTCTTTTCGTGGTTTTTATTTCTAGCCTGGGTTTATATGGATTGTCTTCGTTTTTAATTCAACAACGCACGCGTGAAATAGGGATTAGAAGGGTGCTTGGTGGCAGCCAAAACCAGCTGATAGTAATGCTTGCCAAAGGATATCTGCGGTTGGTATTGTTTTCAGGGTTAATTACCATTCCGCTGGTTTATTTTTTAATGAACGAATGGCTCAAGGGGTTTGCTTATCAAATAATTCCACATGCTGGATTTTATATTGTAGCTATTCTCATAGCCTTGGTTATCGCTTTTACTACCGTGTTAATCAGGTCGTTTAGAATAACAAAAGAGCAGCCTGCTGTATCGCTCAAAGCACAGTAAGCTGCTCCTTCAAAAGTTTTAGGAGGCTATTGTTTGGAATTGTTTTTGTCGAGCTCAGTACGCTCGGCTTTTTCCATGTAATGGTTTACCACGAGACCAATGCCTCCAAATAGAAAAATCATTGAAAAATAAGATTCTTCCTGGTTCATGGGTGTGAGATGATTAAGTAATCCGCCAGCAAAAATACCAATGGCCAAACCGATAAATAACAGACCGAATTTAAGTGCTGTAAAGGATTGGTTTTTTGCGGGATTGAGAAAATACGAAGCATCAACTCCTTTTTCCAGCAAAGCCATACGCTCTCTTTTGCGAACGAGCAAGTAAATTACGGCGTATGTAAATCCAAAAATAATAGCTAAAACAAATACTGGGGTAAATTCCATTTCTTTTTAATTTAAGTTTAAAAAACTGATTTCACCGTTTTGACGCAGCAATTCAGACTCAGGTTACACCTTGGCGACAAATTAATTTTTTACTTTTTTTTAAGGCAATTATTTTTTTACTTAAATTTGAGCCCCTTGAATAATCCATATGGAAAAATTTCAAAAATCTGATCGAAGAAAAGTGTACAGAAACATCAAAAAACGTGATGGTTTCGAAGCGTTTTATTTGACTTAACAGCATATTGTTTAATTCATTAATACGTATTTAAATCCTATTTGATCATGAAATTACCATTCTCCGAATCCTATAAAATTAAAATGGTGGAACCTATCCGGCGCAGCACACGCGAAGAGCGCACGCAATGGATAAAGGACGCCCGTTACAATTTGTTTAACCTCCGCAGCGACCAAGTATTTATCGACCTGCTTACCGATTCAGGTACCGGCGCAATGAGCCAGCTACAGTGGTCGGAAATGATGCTTGGTGACGAAAGTTATGCCGGAGCTTCCTCCTATTATAAACTTAAAAATGCCATTAAGGACATCACCGGATTTGATTATTTTTTGCCGACACACCAGGGTCGGGCGGCTGAAAATGTACTGTTCTCGGCATTGATAAAAGAAGGCGATATTGTGCCCGGAAACTCGCATTTTGACACCACCAAAGGTCATATTGAGTTTCGTAAGGCACACGCCGTCGACTGCACCATCGACGAGGCTTTTAATACCACACTCGACCATCCTTTTAAGGGTGATATTGATTTGAAGAAGCTCGAAAAAGTTCTCAAAGCAAATCCTGCCTCGAAAATACCTGCCATTATAGTCACGGTTACCTGTAACTCATCAGGTGGACAACCGGTTTCTCTCAAAAACATGAAAGATGTAAGGCAATTGGCCGATCAATATGGTGTTCAGGTGTTTTACGATTCAGCGCGCTTTGCAGAAAATGCTTATTTTATCAAAAAGCGTGAAGCTGGATATCAAGACAAAACCGTACGTGAAATTGTGCGTGAAATGTTTTCGTATGCCGATGGCATGACCATGAGCAGCAAGAAAGATGCAATTGTGAACATGGGCGGTTTTATTGGTTTCCGTAGCGAAGAGTTGTTCAAAAAAGCCACTGTATTTAATATTTTGTTCGAAGGCTACATCTCGTACGGTGGTATGTCGGGTCGCGATATGAATGCACTGGCTCAGGGACTTTATGAAGGCACCGAATTCGATTATCTGGAAACCCGTGTCAATCAGGTGGCCTATTTGGGTCAGCAGCTCAAAGATTATGGAATTCCGGTACAATATCCTTTTGGCGGGCATGCTATTTTTGTTGATGCCAAACGCTTTTTACCACAACTACCAAAAGAACAATACGTTGCACAAACCCTTGCGGTGGAATTATACATCGAAGGTGGCGTACG
>CAYWNI010000088.1:0-9969 GCA_964459525.1 uncultured Lentimicrobiaceae bacterium
AAATATAAACAAGGACGTCCAACGGCTCATTGGTGATGTGATTATCAGACAAGACTCTACCTTGTTTTATTGCGATAGTGCATGGCTAAACGATCAACAGAACAGCTTTGAAGCCTTTAGCAATGTGCACATCAAGGTAAACGACAGCGTTGACGTTTATAGCAACCGGATGCTATACGAGGGAAACACCAAAATAGCCGAACTTTTTGGACAAGTAAAGTTGCTCGACAAAAACACCGTTCTCACCACAGAACACCTGATATACAATCGTATAACACGTACGGCACTATATAACGATCACGGAAAAATCGTGAACAAAGAAAACACGCTTACCAGTGTAATTGGCCTATACCTAACTGATTCACGCACATTTCATTTCCGTAAGGATGTGGTGTTAATCAATCCCGATCAGGAAACCTATTCAGACACTCTAGTGTACAACACCAACAACGAAACCGCTTACTTTATTGGTCCAACGGTTATACGTAGCGACGAAAATATCGTGTATTGCGAAAATGGCTGGTACGATACCCGAAACAACCTGTCAAAACTCAATCAACGGCCACGCATCAGCAACATGGAACAGGTGATTGTTGCCGACAGTCTCGACTACGACAATGCCACCTTTACCGGAATTGCCTACGGTAGGGTTGAAATTACCGACACGGTACACAACATAATTATCAGGGGAAATTATGGTGAGTTCTGGGACGAGCAAGGCAAAGCTTTCGTAACCGACAGCGTGGTGGCCATCACTTACGACAAAAACGATTCGCTTTTTATCCACGCTGATACTTTTTGGGTGTATTTCGACAAAGAACGTGAAGCCAAGAAAATGAGCGCCTACTACGGTGTACGTTTTTTTCGTAAAGATTTGCAGGGAAAATGTGACTCGCTGGATTATCGCATGAGCGATTCAACCATTCACCTTTATAACGAACCTGTGCTGTGGTCGGGCAAGAACCAGCTAACAGCAGACTCCATCAGCATTGCCATCGTAAACAGCCAAATCGACTCATTGGTGATGTACAACAGCGCTTTTATTATTTCGCGCGACACCACCGACACCTTTAACCAGATAAAAGGCAAAACAATGGTGGCATACTTTAAAAAAAATGAACTTTCGTCAATAAACGTAAACGGAAATGCGCAAACAGTTTACTTCATTCGTGAGGATGATGGATTTTTGATCGGGGTAAACCTAGCCGAATCAAGCACCATGTTTATCCGCGTAAAAGACAACGAAGTGCAGAACATCAGCTACCAGACCTCGCCCGAGGAAGTGATGTACCCACCCGACAAAGTATCAAATCAACAAACTGTATTAAAAGGATTTAGCTGGCAAGAAAACCAACGTCCACAAGATAAGCTGGACATCTATCGGTCGCCAAAGAAAAAGGAACTGGAAAAAATTCAGGACTAAAACAAAGAAAATTTAACGTACCGTTTTGGGTTTTCACGCACATCTTTGAGCAACGAATCCAAACTCGCCGCTGAGCTGTTTAAGTGATTGTAAAGGCTGTCGTTTACCATAAGCTGACCAATGGTGCCTTCACCTTGTTTTATCGACGCAAGCAGGGTATTCATTTCATCAAGCGTTTCGTTGATATTATCAAACGTAGCCGGTATTTCAGATGTAGCCAGCGAATCGCTGATGACTTCAAAATTTTGGATGATATGGCTGATATTTTTCCTGTTTTTGGTCAATGTGTAAGCCAATGAATCGAGCTTGATTAAAATAGCCGAAATGCGCGACGACTCCTGAACAACCAAATTATCAATATTCCCGGTGGCGTTTTCTAAATTTGCAAATGTCATACGGATGTCGTTAAAACTCTCCTTCAAATTCTCGCGTGCCGACTCATTAAATATCGACTGGAACGATACCACTAAAGTATCAACAGAAGCCAATAAATCTTCAGCTTTCTTTTTTATGGGTTGCACCTGGGCGTTTACTTCAGCCATCAACCCGGCCTCAACGCCAGAGTAAAGGGTATCGCCGTTGGCAGCGAAAACCGAAGCATCGCCAAGCTTCAAGTCGATGGCTTTGCTTCCCATCAAGTCGGAGCTAAAAATGCGGGCAATTGAGTTTTCGGGTATCGGGAAATCATTGGTTAACAAAAATGCCACAATGATGTTTCCTGACATATCAGGATTAAAATAAATGTCTTTGACCTTTCCAACACGCAATCCATTAATTAGGACTGGGTTAGAGTTAACCAACCCATTTATTTGATCATACTGGGCATAGTAAACAGTTTCTTTGCCAAAGATGTCGCTTCCCTTTAAAAAATTATAGCCCCAGATAAAAACCACCAGAGCCACAATAAAACTGAGCCCGATGCCAAAAGCTTTATACCGATTTACATTTTTGTCTGCCATAGCTTTAATAAAACGCTAAGTTATACATTTTGTTGCACATGCAACACAGTACAATCAAATATCATCCAAATAGCTAATTATTTGACTGTTGCAAACGCTTTGCCTCATCAACCGAAACCCTGTTTCCCTGAAAAAAGGCCACCACAAATGCATCTGAAAAGCCCCCTGCACGCACTTTCTTTTGATAATTAATCGCCTGATCGAGATTATAAAACAAGCCACTGGTATATTTAAACAGCCCATTATGTTGGTAAGCCCACAAATCGGAAAGGTTTTTTAGACGCGCATCCGACATTTCCAATTTTTTTGGGCTGGCATAAAACTGAACCCTGTACTCGACTTTTGACTCAACAACAGGCACTGGTTCTTTCTCTTTTTCAGGCTCAGGTTTCGGGTTAAGTTTTAATATCTCTTCGCGGTACTCATAGGCTCGATTTTCTTTTTCAAATTCAATTTTATACTCTTTAAAAGCACGGTAAATAGCCGAGGCTAAGTATACCTGACCTTTCTCAGAAGACAAAAACGCCTCTTCTTTTGCGTTGGAAAGGTAGCCCAACTCAATGAGCACCGAAGGCATAGCCGTTTTCCAGAGCACTAAAAATCCGGCCTGATGCACACTTCGGTCTTTGCGGCCTACCCGCTCGCTAAATTGGTGCTGCACTTTTTGGGCAAAACTCACGCTTTGATCCAGATAGTTCGACTGAAACAAAGTAAGGTTAATGATCGACTCTTCCGATTTGGGATCAAAATCGCCATACTGATCAGAGGCATCTTCCTCGAGCAAAATAGCTGCATTTTCGAGCATGGCAGCGTCCATATTCAGCTTAGATCGCTTGTCTTCAACACCTAACACATAAGTTTCGGCACCAAATACCGAGGCGTTGTTGTTGGCATTGCAATGAATGGAAATGAACAAATCGGCCTGATTTCGGTTGGCAATATTGCCCCGTTCATATAACGGTATAAACTTGTCGGTGCTTCGGGTATAAATAACCTTGACATCTTTAAAGTTCTCTTCGATATACTTCCCTGTTTTCAGTGCTACGGACAATACTATATCCTTCTCTTTCACCCTTTTGGTAAGTGCACCCGGATCTTTCCCTCCATGTCCGGCATCAATAACCACTGTTTTAATTTTGGTTCCCCTTTGTGCCAAAAGCACATTATTTGTTAAAAAAACAAACAACAGCATAATTGATATTGTCCAGAATCGTTTCAAGTTGATATGGTTCTTAATTTTTGGAACTATATTTGCAATGCGAATGCATCAATAAATAAAATATTAAACAAAGGTAAACCAAACGACTTTGCTGACCATTCAATCATCCTGCAAATTATTAACATGGGTTTGGTTAATACTCATCATGGCCTTGGCTGCCAACCTAAAGGCGCAATCGCTCCCCGACACCATTATAGTGAATCCTGAAAGTGCGCAAGTAATTGCAAAAGACACCTTGCTGGTTCAGGAAACCGAAGTAAACGACACGCTGATAGTTACCAGCCTTGCCGGCGACACGGTGATAAAAACCGCCGAAAACCGAACCAAAATTGATGCCGAGGTAAAACGAACCGCCCGCGACAGCATTCTGCAAAACATCCGTGAAAAAAAAATCTACCTGTATGGCGATGCGGTAGTTACTTACGAAGACATTACGCTGAAAGCGGCCTATATAGAAGTGGACATGAGTACCAACTCGGTTTTTGCTTCTGGTGTGGCCGATTCTACAGGTAAAATGATTGGTAATCCTGAGTTTACGCAAGCAGGACAGACATTTAAGTCGAAAACAATGACCTATAATTTTGACACGCAAAAGGGGATTATTTCAAGTGTTTTTACCGAAGACGATCAAGGGTTTTTGCATGGCGAAAAGGTTAAGAAACTCAAAGACAACACGGTGAATATGTTTCGGGGATCGTATACCACCTGCAACCTCGAAGAGCACCCACATTATAGTTTTCGCTTTAAAAAAGCACGGGTAATTCCTGACTCGAAAATTGTTACCGGGCCAGCATACATGGAAATAGAGGGAATGCCAACGCCGCTGGCTTTGCCTTTTGGGTTCTTCCCAAATAAATCAGGACAAACTTCGGGTATTGTTATACCAACCTATGGCGAATCGAATACACGTGGGTTCTTCCTCGAAAATGGTGGTTATTACTGGGCTATTAGCGAATACATGGACTTGCAGGTACTTGGCGATATTTATTCGCGAGGCAGTTGGGGCATTAAACCACGATTCAGGTATAAAAAGCGTTACCGTTACAACGGTGATTTTAATTTGGGATACGCCAAAAACCTGGTGGGCACGAAAGGTGCTCCCGATTACTCAAATACAACAGATTTCCGTATTAGGTGGTCGCACCAGCAAGACCCGAAAGCACGTCCAAACAGTACGTTCACTGCTAACGTAAACATCGTTAGCTCCAACTATGTAAAATACAACGTGGTTTCAACCGAAGACTACCTGAGCAACGAGTTTCAGTCGAGCGTGGCCTGGCAGCGCAACTGGAACAACAAATATTTCCTTACGCTCAACGGTAGTCACCGCCAAAACACAAAAACCCATGCAGTCGACATTACATTGCCCGAAATGACTTTTACCGTCAACCGCTTCTACCCGTTAAGGAAAGAAGGCGGAGGAAAAAAGAAATTCTATGAAGACCTGGCCATAAGCTATTCAGCCAATGCCCGAAATTCGGTGGCCACCACCGACTCAACCATTTTCGACGACCAAATGTGGGACCACGAAATGCAGTGGGGAGCCATCCATAAAATACCGATTAGCTTGCCCCTTAAAGTACTGAAATACTTTACCCTGAGCAATTCAATAAACTTTACCGACCGCATGGCTAGCCAAACAATTCGCATACGCGATTGGAACAATGACACCATTTTTTCTGACGGCGATACCATTGTAGGTTCAAACATAAGAGATACTATTCCAGGCTTTCGCAACGCCTATGATTTTAGTTTGAGCACCAGCTTGGCGACTAAACTCTATGGCATGGCCAAATTTAAAAAAGGCCCAATCAGGGCAATTCGGCATGTGTTTACGCCAAGCGTCGGCTTTTCGTACACCCCCGATTTTAGCAGCGACAATTATGGCTATTACGGAAAATACCTCGACAAAGATGGCAACGAAGTGCAGTATTCCGAGTTTGACGGCACGCTGTTTGGCTCACCTCCGGGACAAAAATCGGGAAGCATCACCTTTAGCTTTGGCAATAACCTCGAAATGAAAATCCCCTCGCGTAAGGATACCATTACCGGGTTAAAAAAAGTCGTTCTTATCGAAAGTTTTAACATTTCGGGCAGCTATAACCTGGCCGCCGACTCCTTAAATTTGTCGATGATTACAATGAATGGGCGCACCACGCTTTGGAAAGGACTTAGCATTCAATATAGCTCACTTTGGGATCCGTATGCTGCCGACTCAGCCGGAAAAAGGTACAACAAATACGAGTGGGACGTGAACCGAAACTTGTTGCGCATCGACAACACCTCGTGGCGGCTAAGTTTTAGCTACAGCATCAGCGACAAAGATTTTGGGAAAGACAAAGGTAAAAAACAAGAGGAAGTCCCGGCAGAACTTCCACCCAATGCCACCGAAAACGAGATGGAAGAAATAATAAACAATCCCGATGAGTACATCGACTGGAAAATTCCGTGGTCGCTTTCGTTAAATTACAACTTTACCTATACCAATAAGTTGAGCTATATAAACTACATGAAAGTACCCACCGAAACCATCGTTCAAACGCTGGGATTTAATGGTCAAATCAACATCACACCCAAGTGGAAGTTTACCTTTAATTCGGGCTGGGATTTCACCCAAAACGAACTTTCCTACACATCCATCAATCTTTACCGCGACCTGCATTGCTGGGAAATGCGCTTTAGCTGGATACCTACCGGAGCAAGGCAAAGCTGGAATTTTAGCATCAACGTAAAAGCAAGCATCTTGCAAGATTTAAAGCTGAACAAGAAAAAAGACTTTAGAGATATATAACAAGAAGACTATTTTAGTGGTTCACCAAAACCAAAAAAAGTCTATTTTTGAGAAAACGATTCCCCATGTCCGAACACCTTGAAAAATACGAAGAGCCACTTCCTGGAGATTATGAAAACCTGTCGAGAGATACGCTGGAATTCCGTTTAACTGAATTTATTAAAGACCTCCTTCAATTTGATTTTTCGCGACTTACAAATCTGATTTATCGCCATGATGTTGACGAGCGAAAGTTTAACAAAGCGCTCGAAGAACCAACACTGGAGCTGCAAGCACAGGCAATTGCCTTGCTCGTTATCGAAAGAGAACTTCAAAAAATAGAAACACGCAAAAAATACAGCAAGAAAAACACCTTACCTCCTCAACCCTGATAACCATGGACATCGAATTTTCAAACATCCTGTTTGCTTTTGGGCTAACACTCTTCGCAGGACTTTCAACAGGCTTTGGGAGTGCCATCGCTTTTTTTGCCAAGAAAACCAATACAGCTTTTCTTTCAGTTTCTCTCGGCTTTTCAGCAGGTGTAATGATTTATGTATCGTTTGTTGAAATATTCGCCAAAGCCAAAACCGAACTCACCATCGCCTTGGGCGATACGGCCGGTTATTGGGCAACAAGCGCTGCATTTTTTGGTGGGATTTTGCTCATCGCCATTATCGACAAGCTCATACCCTCCTACGAAAACCCCCACGAAATGCACAAAGTGGAAGAAATTGGAAGAGGAAAACCACCAAAAGATTTGGACAAGTTGAAGCGCATGGGCTTGTTTACCGCACTGGCGATTGGCATTCATAATTTTCCAGAAGGACTGGCTACCTTTACGGCTGCATTAGAGCATCCGCAACTGGGTATCGCCATTGCTGTAGCCATTGCTATCCACAACATTCCCGAAGGCATTGCGGTTTCAGTTCCAATATACTACGCCACCGGAAGTCGCAAAAAAGCCTTTTGGCTATCCTTGTCGAGCGGACTTGCCGAACCCGTGGGTGCCTTGGTTGGATTTCTCCTGCTTATGCCGTTTATGGGCCCTGTTGTATTTGGCGTATTGTTCGCCGGCGTTGCAGGCATCATGGTTTTCATCTCACTCGACGAGTTGCTGCCTGCGGCCAAAGAATATGGCGAACATCACCTCAGCATTTATGGACTTATCGCCGGCATGGCTGTAATGGCGATTAGCCTATTGTTATTTGCATAAAAAAACCGGACTCGATTTTAGTCCGGTTAGTTGGCATTTTTAACCTGATTATGAAATTTTAATTTCCTTTATCAGTTTGGTTTCTTCCATTTTTGGAAGGGTGATGCGGAGAATTCCGTCTTTGTAGTCAGCGGTAATTTTCTCATGCATAATATTCTTCGGCAAAGTAAACGAACGGGTAAAGCTATTGTAAACAAACTCCCTACGGGTGTAGTTTTTCTTTTCTTCTTCATTTTCATCGTTTACCTCGCTGGAAATAGTAAGCACCTGATTTTCTAAACCAATTTTGAAATCGCTTTTGCTTTTTCCTGGAGCAGCCAGTTCAATAAGGAAATCATTTTCGTTTTCGATGATGTTCACCGAAGGCACATCGCCACTATATTCACGGTTGAGACCAAAATGTGTTTTTTCAATGTTGTCGAATAAATTCAACAGTCCGGGGTTAAATCTAACTAAGTTCATGGTTGTAAGTTTGTATGTTAAACATGTTTTTTTAATTGTTACTTCCTTTCCCTTTCAAAACATGTTCCATTGAGAAAAAAGAGAATTTAATTCGTTTTATGCGCCATTATGTCTTGTTTAGGCGCATTTATCTTCTTTATAACTGCCTATATGTCACTTTTTATGCATTCGACCTCTAATTATGTTAAAGTTAATGACTGCACAATTGCACTCAATCACACTTTAGAATTTGATCTGCTTAGGTAATTTACCTAGTCTTAGTATGCAACGAGCGCAAAAGGGTTAGGTGTAATAACTGATTGACGGCTATACTCCTATTGTATACTATTGTAGATCAGATTCAAAATTTAGAATCGAGACAAAACCAATGATTATAAACCAAATAAAAATGACATGAAGAAATTACAGCAATTCTTTTTATTGTGCCTGATTATGGCTACAGTTCCCGGGCTGGCTCAGGAAAAAAGCAGCCTTTTGGATTACGATTTTGGTGCCGACCTCATGAGTAAATACGTATGGCGTGGTGTTCAGTATGGGGGTAGCTACCCAGCAATTCAACCATACGCCGAACTAACTGCGGGACCAATAACTTTGGGAGCATGGGGCAGCTATACTGTAGCCGGACCGAATCCTTATCAGGAGTTCGACCTGTATCTGGCGGCTGATTTGATGGACGGGATGTTCACCCTTACATTAACCGATTACTATTTTCCAGACACCAGCGACTACAAGTATTTTCAGTACAACAAGGACAAAACCGGGCATATTTTGGAAGGCACAGTAGCCTTTAACGGCACCGACAAAATACCTTTTTCGCTATTGGTAGCCGTTAATTTCTACGGGGCAGATGCCCAAAGAATAGATGATGATCAAAACAGTCCTGATTTTAACACGAAAACAGGCATTCAGTATTCAACCTACGCTGAGCTGGGCTATGCTTTCAACATAAAACAAGTTGACTTAAACGCCTTTGCTGGCATGGCATTTAACAATCCCAAAGCTGCCGATGCGGCCACAGGTTATATTGGCGAATCGGGCTTTTATGGCACAGGCCTTGGCGTGGTAAATTTAGGCTTACAGGCCTCTAAGTCAATACAAATAACCGAAAAATACGCACTTCCCTTGTCGTGTGCAGTTATCACCAATCCCCAGGCCGAAAAAGTATTTCTGGTGTTTGGGCTATCTTTCTAATCATTTTTAAAACCAAATAACATGTTTAATACCGGAACAACAACATTTATGATCATCAGCACGAGCTTGGTAATGCTGATGACTCCCGGCCTTGCCTTTTTTTATGGTGGCTTGGCAGGCAGGCGCAACATTTTGGGCATTATGATGCAGACTTTTGTATCGCTCGGCATTACAACCATTATGTGGATAGGAGTTGGCTACTCGCTTTCATTTAGCGGAGGCGAAGGTGGCATTATTGGCAACCTAGAACACGCTTTTTTGCGAGGCATTCCTATTGATGCTGCCTTTGGCTCTCCCGATCAGCAATTTCCTGAGTTCATTTTCATTGCATACCAAATGATGTTTGCCATCATCACACCTGCGTTAATTACAGGTGCTTTTGTAAACAGGGTTAGTTTTAAAGGCTATTTAATATTCTTGGTTTTGTGGCAACTATTTGTATATTATCCATTTGTGCATATGATCTGGGGTGGTGGATTACTTGCCGACTGGGGTGTTCTTGACTTTGCCGGAGGTATTGTGGTGCATGCCACAGCAGGTTTTGCTGCTCTAGCTTCAGTTATTTACGTAGGAAAACGACAAGATGTACAGTCACCGCCCAACAGCATACCTTTGGTTGCTATTGGAACAGGGTTGCTTTGGTTTGGCTGGTACGGTTTCAACGCTGGTAGCGAGCTGGCGGTTGACAAGATTACCACCTTAGCCTTTTTGAACACCGATATTGCAGCT
>CAYWNI010000089.1:0-8143 GCA_964459525.1 uncultured Lentimicrobiaceae bacterium
GTCAAAACAGGGAGCAGACGCGAGGGAATGACGGCTGTTTAGAAGTGCTTATCAAGGCGCTTGCGTTTGTAATCGCCCCCAAGCGATTACACCCGTTGATTAGCACTTCTTAACAGCTGGCAGGGCGGGCAGACCCTTTTGTTTTGACTTGGGTTTTTTGCCCCCGTATAGCTATCGGGGTTTTTTGCCAAGAAAAAAAGTAAGTGCCGTCCGGCACAAGGACATTGACTCGTGTGTCGTGGCTTGTGAATCGTGAATCGTTGCTCGTGGCTCGAACCAACTTAAGTCACTTCTAACTTAAGTCACTTGTAACTTCCCCTATTTCTCGTCCAAGTGCCTTTAGGCACGCAATATGGGTAAAAAAATCTACAAGTAAATAAGCAGTCCCGTAGGGACGTAACCAGTTTGGAGCAACAATAAACAAAAAAAGCCCGATTGTTTTCACAACCAGGCTCAATGTCTTTAATAAAACCTTACGCTACGAAAGACTATTAGCGTATTTAGTAATTCTTGACTTCAAATTACCAGCTTTATTCTTGTGTATCATATTTCTCTTCGCCAGCTTGTCGATCATTGTGTACAATTTGGGCAAGCTCTCAACGGCCTCATTTTTGTCAGTTAACAACCTGAACTGTCTTACCGCATTACGCATGGTCTTTGAATAGTAACGGTTGTGCAGTCTTCTGACTTCAGTTTGCCTGATCCTTTTAAGTGCTGATTGATGATTAGCCATAGTGTATTACCTTTAATAATGTTAAATTGGGGCTGCAAAAGTACAATAATATTTAATATAAAAAAACAAAGTTTAATTTTTTCCAGATTATCTTCTTGCCCCCTCTGCTACCAGTATTCCAGTTAATACAGGGTCGTCTCCTTTAGTAATCCCAGTGAGTTTTACATCGTATAATCTGTTACTCTCCAAACCAGATGCCTCAATTAGCACCGGAACATAATGTTCGCCATAACCTGTCGCAGTGCCGTCGTCATGCAGCTTTTCAACGAGTACGCGTTGAGTGCTTCCTATAAAGGTTTTCCGGTACGCTAGCTTCATCTGGTCGGCAAGCAGACGTACTTCCTCGCTACGTTTTGTTTTTACCTGCCCCGTCACCTGCTCGGGCATACGTTCGGCACGTGTCCCTTTACGTACACTATATTTAAAGGTATGCACATGGCCAAAGCCAATTGTCTGCAACAAATCCAGTGTTTCCTGAAAATGCTCCTCTGTTTCGCCCGGAAATCCAACAATTACATCTGTGGTGAGGTTAAACCTTGGATGCATCTGCTTTAGCTTCAGGGCCATTTCCTTGAAGAATTTCGCGGTATACATCCTTCGCATCTTTAGCAGTATTTCTTCCGATCCACTTTGCAGGCATATATGCAAGTGTGGCGTGAGCTTGGGATGCCTAAACAACCTGAAAAAACTCTCGCTGTACCCATCGGGTTCAATACTCGAAATGCGAACCCTGAAATCTCCCGGGATTGCCAGGATTTCTTCGGTAAGCCGCTCGAAATCGTAATCGCCATAGGTATATCTTCCCAGATTTACCCCAGTGAGTACAACTTCCTTGTAACCAAACGCGACCACTTTCCTGATGTTTTCAAAAACATCTTCGGGCGGGCGACTGGTGGCGCGTCCTCTGACTTTAGGAATAATACAAAATGTGCAGAAATTATCGCAGCCGTCTTGTATCTTGATCAAACTCCGTGTGTGAAAGGTAGCATCGGCAGGGGAGTAGTTGAACAAATCGGCCTTAAAATGGTCAACATCAACCAGCTCACCGCCAAAATGGGCTTCTGCTACAGCCAATACCGAAGTCTTGTGCTCGTTGTCGACAACGTAATCGACGGCCTCGTTTTTTTCGAGTTGTTCCTTGTAGTTGGTGGCCATGCATCCGGTAACTATTGTAATGCCTTTCGCGTTGGCTTTGTGGGCAACATTTATCTCACGCCGCGATTTCTGGTCGCTTTGGTTGGTTACGGTGCAGGTATTTATAACGTATAGGTCAGCAGGTTCGCCAAAGTCGACTATCTTGTAGTTTTTTCTAGCAAATTCAGCTGCCAAAGCATCTGTTTCGTAAAGATTTAGTCTGCATCCCAAGGTTTTAAATGCAACTGTTTTGGGTTCGTTCATCTCAGTGGTTTAGTTGGTAATGAGTTCTCCTTCTATCGACAAAGGTGCTGCCGAGGTTATTTTGATGTTCACATATTGGCCGATAAGGTCGTTGTTGTCGCTGGCGAAACGTGCCACCACACGTCCTTCGGTGTATGCCGACAAATAACCAGCCTTGCGGTCGTTTCCGCGTACCAACACCTTCATAGTGTGTCCAATAAGTTCTTTGTTGTAGACCAACGAGTGTTTCATCATCTCGGTGGTAAGGCGGTGATACCGTTCTTTTTTTTCCTCTTTGGGCACATCGTCGGCCCACCTCGAACTGGCTGCTCCCGGCCGTGGTGAATACTGTGCGATATAAGCCATGTTGTATTTAAACTCTTCCATGATCTTCATGGTATTCTCAAATTCTGCTTCGGTTTCCCCTGTAAATCCTACAATAATGTCGGTAAACAGCGTAGCTTCAGGAATCAGTCGCCGGATGGTTTTCACAATTTCACGGTAACGTCCCATATCATGATTGCGGTTCATGCGCACCAACACGTGGTTGTCGCCCGACTGCACCGGAAGGTGTATCTGTTTGGCCAGACTGTTGTAGCGTGCTACCATTTCTATTACATCGTCGGTCATGTCGCGCGGATGGGGTGAGGTAAAATATACCCGAAACTCTTCTTCAGACTCATCGCCGTAAGCACCAATTTTTTCAAGTAGGCGGGCAAAGCTAATCTCCTCGCCTTTTTTGTCGAGGCCGTAGGAGTTTACATTCTGCCCAAGCAGGGTGATGGCTTTAAATCCTTGTTTTACAAGGTGTTTAAGCTCATTCATGATTTCGGCAGAGGGACGTGAAACTTCCCTGCCGCGGGTATAGGGCACAGCGCAGTAGGTGCAGAACTTGTTGCATCCGTTTTGTATAGGGATAAACGCCTCAAATCCTGAACCGTATTTTGGGGCGATATGCCAAAACTCTTCAATATGTTCCTCCGGTTTCTGTGGAGCGATGTCGACATGCGTCGGATGATAGGCCGCTGCGTCGAGGCGGAAAGCGGCTGGGTTGGGAGCGACTTGCTCTTGGGTTTTTACCAAATCGGCGAAGCCCGCGTCTAATGTTTGCATGGCGGCAGGCGTAACAATGCCGTACTGACTGATCATTTCAGGAAGCTGTGGCAGCTGACTTACCGGAAAAACGAGGTCGAAAAGCTTGAGAAATTTCAGCTTGTCGGCGGGCAGCACGCACCCCGACACAAAGGTGATCAGGTTTTTGCGGCTTTTCCACTTGTTCCAGGTGGCCACCTTATTATATACCTTGTCGATGCCTTTTTGTCGCACCGAACAGGCAATTACACCCAGTATATCGGCTTCTTGTTCTTTGTCTGTCGCCGAAAACCCCATGCCCTCGAGTACCTGCTGTACCCGCTCGCCATCAGAGATATTCATCTGACATCCCAACTGAACTATATGGTATTTCATGTTTTACTTTTGCTTAAAAATAAACTTCAGCGTGAAGCTGGTGATGAGGCAATCCTTGTTTCTCGTGGATGTCCATAGCTTCACGAATCATTTTAAAATTGCCGCAAAAGTAACAAATTGTCGATTTATCGGTAGGATGGGTTTTGAGGTAGTCGGTAACACGTCCGTGAAAATCACCAGATGCATCGCCAGATGTACATTGAATATAGCGATCGGCGTGGTAGTGCGATTTCTCGTAGCCTTCGTGGCCAAAGCGCACGCCATGCAACAGTGTGTAATCCAGCTCAGGATGACTCTTCACCATGCTGTGGAAAGGTGCTATGCCCGTCCCTGACGACACCAGCAGAAAACGATTTCCTGCGACAAGCTTCGGGTCGAGGCTGAAAAATCCCAGCGGACCTTCCACCTGAAGAAACGCCCCCAAAGGAATGTCTTTTAACTTTTTGGAAACATCACCATCCTCCACTTCCTTTACAAGCACCTCCAGGTATTCGTCCTGATTACCGCTGTATATCGAATATTCCCGCTGATTCAGGTCACCATCCGCACCCAGCAAAACATGCTGCCCCGCCTCAAATGAAAGCCCATTCCGCTCCATCTGCAATACATAAGCACTCTCCGTGAGATGCCTAATATCTACCAATCTATGTTTTCCTTTAATCTGCATAATTTCGTGGTTAGTGGTTAGGGGTTAGTGGTTAGGGGTTGGTGGTTCGTGAATCGTGGTTCAACTTCATCATTCTTAAATTGTTAATCGATATTCGATATTCATTTTTATTCCCTTCCCACCGTCCGGCATAACAATGTCATTAAGTAAAGAAATCCCATTCGAAAAATGAACGTCATTGCGAGGAAGGATGACGAAGCAATCTCGATAAATAAGGCTTAATGAGATCGCGTCGCTGCGCTCGCGATGACGTTAAACCCTTAACTTAATAACGAGAGTCCGGCACAAGGACATTGACTCGTGGTTTGTGGATCGTTGCTCAAAACTTCATCATTCTTAAATCGTTAATCGATATTCGATATTCATTTTTATTCCCATCAACTCTAGTCACTTGCAATTTCCCCTTCCCATCCCCATACAACCGATTAGCTTCCTTTCACACGAGCGGGCAGGCCGTCAAAACAGGGAGCAGACGCGAGGGAATGACGGCTGTTTAGAAGTGCTTATCAAGGCGCTTGCGTTTGTAATCGCCCCCAAGCGATTACACCCGTTGATTAGCACTTCTTAACAGGCGGCAGGGCGGGCAGACCCGTTTGTTTTGACTATGGTTTTTTGCTTACTATTTTGCCTAAACAAAAAAGTAAGTGCCAGTCCGGCACAAGGACATTGACTCGTGGTTCGTGGATCGTCTTTCGTTGTTCGTGAATTGCCCTCGTCCGCGTTTGCAACGCGGATGCCATATTTCCATCCTAAAAACAAGTGATTCGTGGATCGTGAAACACTGTTCGTCCCTCAAAACTAATACGCCTTAGCAAAAACCACTCTTCGTGCAGAAGGCTTCCCGCTATAAACGCATTTCCCCGCTTCCGGAGCAACACTATCAGGAATTACACGTATGGTAGCTTTGGTTTCTTCCTTGATCTTCACCTCAGTTTCAGAAGTGCCATCCCAATGCGCCAGCACAAACCCTCCAGCTTTGATTTTCTTTTTGAAATCTTCCCAGTTGTCAGCGTTAAACGTGTTCTCTTCCCTGAAGTCAAAAGCCTTTTGGTAAATGTTCTTTTGAATTTTCTCAAGCAGATGCTCAATTTTCTCCGCAATGTCGGTAAATTGAAGGGTCTCTTTCTCCAGCGTATCTCTTCTGGCCACTTCAATTGTACCACTTTCCAAATCGCGTGGGCCAACAGCCAACCGCACAGGAACACCTTTCATCTCCCATTCGGCAAATTTAAATCCAGGCTTGTGGGTGTCGCGGTTGTCGAATTTTACTGAAATACCACGCCTGCGCAGATCGGCAATCAGCGGTTTTACATGTTCGGTAATTGCTTCCAGCTCTTCTTCTTTCCTGAAAATAGGAACGATAACCACCTGTATAGGTGCCAACTTTGGAGGGAGTACAAGACCGTTGTCGTCGGAGTGAGCCATAATCAGCGCACCAATCAGCCGCGTGCTCACGCCCCACGAAGTCGCCCACACGTATTCCTGGGTATTTTCTTTGTTCACAAACTTTACATCAAAGGCTTTGGCGAAATTTTGCCCCAAGAAGTGTGATGTTCCTGCTTGCAAGGCTTTGCCGTCCTGCATCAGGGCTTCTATGCAATAGGTTTCTACGGCACCGGCAAAGCGCTCGTTTGGCGACTTCACCCCCGTAAGCACAGGCATGGCCATATATTCACGGGCAAAGGTGGCGTAAACACCCAGCATCTGTTCTGCTTCGGCAATGGCTTCAAGTTCAGTGGCGTGGGCGGTATGGCCTTCCTGCCATAAAAATTCTGCCGTACGCAAAAACAAACGGGTACGCATCTCCCACCTCACCACGTTGGCCCACTGATTGATGAGTATGGGCAGGTCGCGGTACGACTGTACCCATCTCCGGTATGTGTCCCAGATTATGGTTTCGGATGTCGGCCTCACGATAAGCTCTTCTTCCAGCTTGGCATCTGGATCAACTATCACGCCATGTTCTTTGTCGGCCTTTAAGCGGTAGTGTGTCACCACAGCACATTCCTTGGCAAAACCTTCTACATGACTCGCTTCTTTGCTGAAAAACGATTTAGGTATGAACAAAGGAAAATAAGCGTTCTCATGCCCGGTTTCCTTAAACATGCCGTCGAGTACCTGCTGCATTTTCTCCCAAATGGCGTAGCCGTAAGGCTTTATTACCATCGATCCGCGAACGGCTGAATTCTCGGCCAGATCTGCTTTTGTAACCAGATCGTTGTACCATTGTGAATAATTTTCGCTTCGGGGTGTTAATTCTTTGGCCATAATGTAAGTTTGGTATAGTCTTTGTATTTTTTTAAGAAAGTACAAAATTACACAATGTTTAATAACACACAACACCTATATATCATGGAAACCTCAAAAATCACTCTCCGTCTGCTCGCAGCACTGGCTCTAATAGCCTCTCTGTCTGCTTGCTCTTCCATCAGCAGTGTTCCTGGTGATGACGTGTATTACTCGGCTAAAAGCGATCCCGTACAGCAAAGGTCGGTGCAACCCACCAGCCCTGTTCCTGTCGGCGATGTGGCCGCTACACAATCCAATCAAGATAACTTCGACTACAGCACTTCTTACGAGTCGAATGTGGCTGCTTCCCCAGCCAACGAATCTGCTGTCGATCCAGAATCTGGCGATTATCAGTTTATCGACGATTACTATGAAAGTGATTATGCCGCGCGCATCAAACGTTTCAACGGCTCAGGCTCGTCAACCGAATACTACGATGAAGAATATGTTTCTACCGATTGCTACGACTGTAACTCAGGCAGCAACTGGTCGTTTAGCATGGGCGTAGGAGTCGGTATGGGCATGGGCTACTCCATGAACTATGGCTACGGCTGGCCATATTCTTATAGTTACTGGGATTCTCCATACTATGGCTGGGGCTACCCCTACTGGGGATATCGCTCTCCTTATTATGGCGGGTGGCCATACTACGGCGGTGGTGGATATTGGGCCGGGTACAACCAAGGGTATTGGAATGGTTACTACGACGGTTACTACGGTGGTGGTGGCTATCCATACAATGATGGATATTACAACGACTATGGTCGCCGTGGCGTTACCTACCAGCAAAGAGGTCGTGGTACAGGTGGAACTACCATTCCAAACCGTTCTGGACGTGCCGGCGCTACCAACACTTCGGGTGCCGACCGCGAACGTAACCGTGAAACGGTGGTGGCAGGTAGCGGTGGTACTTTGGCCGCACGTGCCGATCAGGGCGTAGTGGCAGGCGCTGCCCGCTCTGGCGAAGATGTTCGCAACCGCGAACAACAACAGTCTACTGACGGTCGTGCCGGCGTAGCTTCGCGCGAAAGAACAACGGAATCGTCGCGTACTCAAGACCTGAGAAAACCAACTTCGGTGAATAGCAGGACTACCGCAACGCAGCAAAACAGCACTGCCGACAGAAGATACAACAAGCCTAAATCGTACCAAAGCCTGCCGCAGCGCCAGCCTCGCTCGAGCAAAGAATATGTTCGCCCCGAGCAGTCCCGCACTACCACACGCTCAACAACCAACAGCAGTGGGACATCCACACGCCAAGCCACCACGAACACCCGCTCCAGCCAACGTGAAGCAGCTACCTATAACCGGTCTTCACGTCCCGCATCTTCGGTAACGCAGCCCAGTCGCTCTACGTCAACACGCTCCAGCGGAAGCTCCGTGCGCTCGGCCACTTCTGCCCGGTCGTCGTCGCCAGCCAAATCATACTCGTCACCAACACGTAGCCAAGGAACTTCGTCACGAAGCTATAGTGCTCCTTCCACTTCTTCATCACGCAGTAGTAGCAGCAGTGCTACACGCAGCAGCAGTAGCAGTAGTAGTAGTAGTAGTAGTTCTTCATCTAGCAGTGGCGGTGGCAGAAGGTAAGCTGCCCAGAATTGTGAAGATTG
>CAYWNI010000089.1:8243-9950 GCA_964459525.1 uncultured Lentimicrobiaceae bacterium
GATGCCCTGCGTTTTTCACAGTCGTTTTATCAGGGTACCGCCCGAAGTATGGGTGCAGGCGGTGCGTTTGGTGCTGTGGGTGCCGACTTTAGCACTGCAAGTACCAACCCCGCCGGACTAGGTCTTTTTCGTAGCTACGACATGACCATCACGCCGGAGGTGTTTAGTCGAAAAACGGAATCTACCTACAACGGTTCGTATAAGGAAGATGCCCGCACGGTGTTCGACCTGAGTAACTTGGGCTATGTTATGACAACCCCCTTGAATAGTTCAGGATGGAAGTTTTTTCAGTTTGCCGTGGGCATGAATCGATTGAATAACTACAATGCCAACATCCACATGCAGGGCTATAATACCACCAATAGCAAGTTGGATGTGTATTGGGAGCAAGCCGATTTTGTGCCTTACGACCAGCTTATCGATGAGGATCCGTTTTACCTGGAGCCAGCATGGGCGGTTTACCTGTTGGATACCGTTCCGGGTTTTATCGACTTATATGACTACCCACTCGCCAATAACAACGAAATTCTCCAAACGCAACAGGTATTTTCGCGTGGTTCTACCAACGAATGGGTGTTTTCGTTTGCCTCCAATTACAACGACGTGCTCTTTCTGGGGGCAACCATCGGACTGCCTTACATCCGCTACAACCGCGAAACATTCTATCAGGAAGAGTTTTCATCCGACAACGTTCCTGCCTTTCAGCGGTGGAGCGTTACCGAATACCTTACAACCAATGGCTGGGGAATTAACCTCAAGCTAGGTGCTATCGTCAAGCCCAACGACTGGATCAGATTTGGAGCAGCCTTTCACACCCCCTCCTATTACTGGAACATGCAAGACGTGTGGAATACCGTTACCACCGCCACCTATGGCGGCGAAACCTACGAGGCACAGTCTGTTGTGACAGGCAACTACAACTACCGGTTTTACACCCCGCTCAAAGCCATTGGCAACCTCGCCGTATTCTTTAACCCGTACGGATTTATATCGGCAGAGTACGAATACGCCGACTATTCTCAAGCCCGTTTTAAAAGCCAGAACAGCGGAAGCCTTGATGTAAACGACGACATCCGTGATGCCTACCAGTCAACCCACAACCTGCGTTTTGGAACAGAATGGCGCATCGGCTACATCAGCCTGCGTGGCGGTTACGGCTTTACAACCAGCCCTTACGCCAACAACCTCAACGACGGCAAACGTACCTCCATCTCCGGCGGAATAGGCTACAAAAAAGGCGAATTCGCCCTCGACCTCGCCTACATCCACACCACCACCAACGAAGATTACTACCTGTATTCCTATAATGACATCACCACAAACCCCATCGCCAACAAATACACCACCAGCCAATACGCCGCCACCATCCGCTTCAATTTTTAATTTCGTAGCTCGTGGCTCGTGAATCGTGGATCGCAAGTGCCCGTCCGGCACAACAATGTCATTAAGTTAATGAAATCCCATTCGAAAAATGGACGTCATTGCGAGGAAGGATGACGAAGCAATCTCAGTAATATAAGATTATTAGAGATCGCGTCGCTGCGCTCGCGATGACGTTAAATCCTTAACTTAATGACAAGGGTCCGGCACAAGGACATTCTATATCGTGGATCGTGAACCGTGGCTCGTGGCTCGGGAATCGCCGACTTCCTCCCATCCCCATACAAACGATCAGTTTCTCGTCCGCGTTTGCAACGCGGATGCCGT
>CAYWNI010000090.1:0-9938 GCA_964459525.1 uncultured Lentimicrobiaceae bacterium
AAGTCTTGATTATCGTGCTTTTGCAGGAAAAGTAGCGTCTGGAATTGTGACTGTTGGCGATGAAGTGATGGTTTTGCCATCGCGCAAAACTTCACGTATAAAAGAAATTATTACCTATGATGATTCTTCTGAAATGGCTTTCCCTCCTCAGTCGGTTAGCCTGACATTGGAGGATGAAATTGATGTTTCGCGTGGTGATATGCTTGTGCACCCCGGAAACTTGCCAGTCATTTCGCGACATTTTGAAGCCATGTTGGTTTGGATGGATGAAAAGCCAATGGATTTCAGCACGCAGTTTTATATTAAACACACTTCAAATACCACAAAGGCTCGTATTGATAACATCAATTACATGATGAATATCAACACGTTGGAAAAATATCAAACCCAGGCATTTCACCTTAACGAAATCGGGCATGTTACCTTAACTTCAGTTAAGCCTTTGTTTTTTGACCCTTATAATAAAAACAGGCAAACCGGATCGTTTATTTTGATTGATCCAATTTCTCACAATACCGTGGCCGTTGGTATGATTACCGACAAAATCTCAGCACAGCAAACCCACCGCATTACACAACATGAATTTCAGCAGGTGGTAAAGGGCGAGTTGCTTATCGACTTAGCACAAAAAGAAAAACGGTTTAATCAAAAACCACATACCCTTTGGATTACGGGTTTGCATGGATCAGGTAAAAACGAACTGGCCTATTCACTTTATCGTGAGTTGTTTAATCAGGGAGCTACGGTGGTGTTGTTCGACGGAAAATCAACCCGTGCCGGATTGGCCCGTGAGCTAGATTATTCGCCTGCCGACCGGGCAGAGCACTTGCGCCGCGTGGCCCACTTATGCAAGCTGCTCAACGACCAGGGAATTTTGGTGATATGTTCTTTTCTATCACCTGATCAGTTGGTTAGAAAGCAGGTAATGGAGATTGTTGGCGAAGATAATTTTCATTTGTTGTATCTTGATGCTGACCTTAATTATTGCCGTAAAAACGATAAATACGGGTTTTATAAATTGGCCGATCAGGGTGAAATACAGCACCTTCCTGGAGTAGATATGCCTTATGATGTTCCATTGTCGCCCCGCTTGGTGTTGGATGTAAAAAATAACGACTTGCATGCCGACGAAGTGCTGCAATACCTTAATCAGCAAAAGATATTCCCCTTGTCATGATCAGGAAATATTTTATTTTGTTCTTTGTTGTTTTTATGGCGGGATGTGCCAAGCCACCGGTATTTGAGCAATATGTTGAAATGGAAGGACAAGTTTGGAACAGGTTCGACTTTTTGTTTTTTGAAATGCCTGTGCAGGAAAATCAACTCTATGATTTTTATTTTGATGTATGGTTTACCGAAGATTATCCTTGGAACGATATTGAGCTGAACATTACTTTTTATGAATCAGGTGGGAGCATGCGTTCGGCTGATTATACTTTCGATTTTGATAAATCCGAGTCCAATACTGAAGCGGTTTTTGAAAATAAGTTTACCATAATCAAAGGTATGCAGTTTGGCTCTGCTGGTATTTGTAAAATTCGTGTTGAGAATAAGATGCATAAAATGCAAACACCAGGCATAAAAAAAGTCGGGCTGGTGGCCCGACTGTCAGATTCTGATTAATTTTTTATTTTAGAACAAAGGTCGTGTGGCCAATGTTATTGTTTCCAACGAAAAGGTCGACATGGTATAAACCTGGTTTCATCTCCTTGGTGCTACGACGATTCCATGAAAGGCAAATATCCATTGACGTGTTTTGATAATCAACAGTTTCTGTGGCGGAATACTGTAGTTTTTCGTCGTTAAACGTAAACGAGAAATCATCACTTCTGCCGGCAGAAAGGATTTCTTTATTCGGTTCGGCAATGCGGGCATAGATGGTTTTGTTGCCTGCTTCAACAATTTTATTTTCGCCTAGCGTGAAACAAACTTTTACAAGATCAGTTCTTTTTATTTTGTCGGTTTCAATTTGTTTTCCACCACCTTTTTGGTGCATGGGCATGGCAGTTAGGTTATAAACATTCAATATGGCAGCGGTAGTAACCTTATCGGCTAGCACCTCGGTACGTTCTTCAAGTTTTTGGTTTTTACGCTTTTCAATTTTAATTTCTTCTTTTATCTGCAAATTCTCCTGCGTAAGTTCCTGGTTTATTGTAACAATACTATCCATTTGACGCACATATCCCTGAGCTATAACTTGCAGCCGATCAATTTTTTTCTTAATCTTATAATACTCCCACTTGTAATTCAGCATTTGTTTGATTTCTTTGGCGTTGGCCTGAATTACGCTGTCCATAATGATCAGCGAATCTGATATTTCGCCATAGGCCACCTTCATTTTTTCGTGTTGTAGTACCAGAGAATCTATCTCGTTTTTAAGCTCGATACGCTGAACTTCTTTTTCGCTCACCAAATCTTTCATGTTGTTTTTGATAGAAATCAACCAAACTGATAAACCGATGATACCGAGAGCCAATGTCACCAATACGATATACATCCATAAATTTGAACTGCTTTTCTGCGGGGTTTGAATATTGTTTTCCTGAGTTTCCATGTCCATAAAATTTAATGCAAAGTTAATGAGAATACCCTCTAAAAACAAGCGTTTGTTTTTAGCGTATTATTGTGTTGTAATTGAAATAATTATTAAAAAGTAATACCCATTTTATCCATCAGGAAAGTGGCATTCAAATTTTGTGAGATACCTTCCTTTAGGATGTAGTCAAACGAAAGATTATTGTCCTTTATTTCAACTTCAAACCGTTTGTTTTCAGCATTTTCAGGAAATTGATCCGCTAGTTTACCCAAAGACAAATCGTGCGTGGCAATCATTCCAGATGCCTGAAAACTAATGAGCTGAGTGATTAATGCCTTCGATCCTTTTTGTTTGTCGGCGGAGTTGGTGCCCCGTAGAATTTCATCGAGGATGATAAACAGGGGCTGTCCACCTTTTAACCGCTCAATCATTTCTTTAAGTCGTTTGAGCTCAGCGAAAAAGTAAGATTCTCCATCTTGTAATGAGTCGCTCGTTTTAATTCCTGTAAAAAGCTGAACAGGGCTAAAGGTAAATTGGTTGGCCAGCACGGGCGATCCGGTCATGGCGAGTACAAGGTTTATTCCAACTGTTCTCAGGTAGGTACTTTTTCCGGCCATATTTGCCCCTGTTATAACCTGAAATTGGTGAAATCCGCTAAATGAAACAGGGTTTCCAACGCACTTGTTTTCAGTCATAAGTGGATGTTTTAAATTGTCGCCCGAAAATTCAAATTCTTTTTCTGATAGCACCGGAAATACACTATCTGAATTCCCATAAGCAAACCCGGCAAATGAGTTTAGCTCATCGAAGTCTGAAAGTCCCTCAAACCATCCGATAAGGTGTGCGCTGTTTTTGGCTTTCCACTTTTCTAAGCGGATAAGCTGTCTTATATCCCACAAAAAGAATATGTTAAGCATGAATCCAACCAAAATATTTAAGCGATAATCAAAGGCTGCGGTTATGGCCGACAGGTGGTTTATTTCGTTGCTTGCTTGGGCTCTTCCATTCGCGATTTTACTCTGTGCATTTTTGCTGAAAGTAGTTGTAAACGATTCTTTTTCAATCATATTAAACAATCTGGCATAAACACGAAGTAAAGTATTTTTTCGGGATAGTACCTCATGATGTCGATTTATCTCAGCCAGTTTTGGTCCCAGAATAGCAAAAGGTAAAAATAGGAATATCAAAAATGAAATGGGCGGAATAAGCTTTAGTATGATGGCTGCGACAATTGAAAATCCAACGATAGGTGTTACAAAAAGCAAAAATTTGTAAAGAGTCCTGTTGTATGTTTTTTTGTTTTCAGAAGCCCAGTCAAGTAAATCGGTCAAGTCGTTGGGCTGTTCAGGTTTTTCGCCACTAATAAATTTGGGTTCAATTCCCTTCGCTTGAAACATCTGGCGCCATTCGAGTTTGTTTTGCAGTTCTTTAATGGATTCCTGGCGTTCTTTCAGTGTTTTTCGGTCGATAATCGGGGTTAGTAAGGTGGCCACTAGCTTTTGTTGACCTGAATGGAGAGCCGTTCGGTTGATGTGTTGAAAAACTGAACGTTTACCAAAAATGTCAAGATCTGCGGCATAGGGATGATCGGCCTTTAGGTATTCCTCTCCAGTTTTAAGCCCTTCGGTAATTCTCTCAATTCGTTTAATCTCTTCCTCATTTATCTGTGCAAAAGCCAGTAAATGTGCCTTTTGCATCTCAAGTTTTTGATGTTTCTTGATAAGAAATAGAAATAGCGAAATGCCTACCGTTGCTGCAAAAATCACATATAAGTAACCCACAGTGGTAAGCAGGAAAATAGCCAGCGCTGTCGTTAAAAAAACAACAACCCTAAACAAAGAAACAAACTGAATTTGCTTTTTTATTTTTTTTAATTCCTCTGCCGATGCTGACAGCCGTAAGTGAAATTCTTCTTTTGGTGACTTTCTCATCATGAATAGACCTAATTCGTGCAAAGGAACGCATTTAACAGGCTAAAGGAATATAAATGCCCTGACCCAAATACGGCTAATAAGGATAACCTATTGAAATTTAGTGGCTAATACACCAACTTTTTTATATTTTTTAACGTTTCCGTCCAGATCAAAAACCTCAATAAAGAAAACATAAATGCCTACAGGCGCTTTGCTGTTGTCGTCCTGGATGCCATCCCACGATACCATGCCTGATGTGCCGAGGTATTGGTTGTTTACGAGCTCACGAATTTTTAGTCCCTCGCTGTTATAAACCGTGATATTCATCATGTAGCCCGATACATCAAATTGATATTCAATACTTATAACATCTTGGTAGCCATCGTTGTCAGGCGAAAAAATCTCAGGCACAATTTGTAGAGGATCTTCGGTTTGTGTTTGGATTAGGTATTGCGAGTTTACATATCCCGGTGTGCCAAAGCCAACACTTTTAGCAGCTGAATGCCAGTTGTTTAGGTCTGAGGCTGAGATGTCCGGATTAATGCGTTCTAAAGCCACTCCGTCAACATAATTCAACAGTGGGAACTGCATGTCTTCGTTGTAACGGAAATCGTCTATCATTACTTGTCCGTTTTTTTGCAGCAGCACATGGCCTGAATCGTTGTTGAAAGCCGGAAAAGATTCCATTCTCAAAAACGCTTCTTTGTTTTGACTATAGTACTGATTTAAAACAACATCAGGTGATGAGGTAAGCACCAGATATTCTCCCGGAACCATCAATTGCTGTTCAGCAGTAAGTTGATACATTGAGGTGTCGGGCGGGTTTGGCGGACTTACTCTGACCGAACCCAATTCCAATTCCGACAAATCGAGTACTTTTTGTGAACGGTTCAATATTTCAACATAATCAACCCCGTTTGTCCAAGGATTAAAAAGAATTTCGTTGATTACAATGTCCTGTGGATCTGCTGTTTCAGGAAGTCCAAACGAGAGGATGGTGTCTGTCTCCATGGGTTTACCGGCGCAATTACTCAAGGCTTTAAAAACTTTTAGTTGGTACAGCTGGCCTTCCACAAATGGTTGTTCAAAATAGAGTTCTATCTTCGTTAAATCATCAGGCACCAAATAGGTAAATTGCGGATTTCCAATGTTGTTGTCAACTTCGTAATTTGTTTTTACCTGAAGCTGAGTTTCATCCATAAGTTGGTTAAATGATAGCTGAAGAATGTTACTGGCTACGATGACCAGTTTTGTCGGGAGGGGAGACAACACCACATCATTAAAATTACTGTTTTGCGCCCCCGGAGTTCCGCCTTTTTCATCCTTTGAGGCACTCCAGTTTTCGCCACCTGAACAATAGTTTTCGGGGTTCATTTGCTCCAACGACCAGCCACCATCCTCTTTATCCGGGTCTTTGTACCACTGATCGGAGTAGGTAAGTTCATCAATTACAAGGCCTTCCTTGTTGGCAAGCACGATGCTTTGCCCTGCATTGGTGAGGGCGATGCTCGAAAAACCGTAAAAATTTCCGTAAGGACTTAATTCTGCTTCTGCCGACTCTTTCGAGACGATAAGAAATCCATTGGATGGAATAATTCCTGACTCAAAAATCTTTTCGGTAGTGCCAATGGTTAGCATCCAGCCTGTTAAGTCGATGCTGTTGGACGAAAGGTTGAATAGTTCGAGGTATTCAAAATCGGGTAGGCCAACAACAGGATTGGGGTCGGCCATTATTTCGTTGATGACCACATCGCCTTGAGCAGCTTGGTAAAACACAAATTCCATGCTTCTCGACTCCATCTGGTTTTCGGCCAAATCCTTAATGCCGCTAACACTAAGCTGGTTAGTTTGTCCTGAAGGGAATTTCTGCTGAAAGACAAGTTGAATGGTTTTGGTATTTCCAGTAAGCAATTCGGCTGACTTTGGTTTCCCGATTCCGTTGTTGGCTTCGTAGTTATTTAGGTTGATTACACTAGGCAACGAGAGCGACTCATCGAAAGTGAGCAGTAATGTGCTGTCGCTTGTGGCTGATGTGGTTTCCCATTTCGGCGGTGTGTTGTCAACAACCAAAGGGCCGGCATATACGTTGTCGAAATAGTATTTTGTGCTGTTGCTTGAGGTATAGGTACATACAAAGCCAATAGCCGCAGTTTGTGCAAACGTGTTGTCGAAACCCTCAGCTTCAAGCTGGTAATTTTCGTTGGCGGTAGGATCTACATACATTTTCCATAATCCTGTGGGGCTTCTGGTAATTTTCACACGAATGGCAAACGCGCTGGCGAGCAATCCTTCTGTTCCTCTGCAAATAGAGGTAATGGTTTCCCCTTCCTGCTTAAAAAGTTCGAGTGCGTCGGCACTTCCTGTTTCTCCAAATTGAATAAAATAGCCGTTTAATGGCAAGGTGAGGTTTTCCTGATTACTCATTAAGTAATATCTGCCATAATTGTTTGCAGAAGGGCTAAAAGCCAGACGAACATAACACCGCCATTCGGTGTCGCCAAGCCATGTGTTTACCGTTGAAAGATAGGAAGTTCCGGCGGCTGTATCGTTGAGCTGTAACTGAAAATTACCGTTAACAATAAAATGCGCATCGTCGCCAACCCAGGTTGGGTTTTCGGTAAAATTGCCATCTGTAAAATCATCAGTTACCTGACCACACAGAATTGCTGGAATGAAAAGCAGTAGAACAAGTAGTTGTTTCATGTGATATTGTTTTTTCGAGACATATGAAATACGCCATGATTTCTAATATCATCTTCTGTTGGTGATTTCTCGATCATGGCTATGTCATTTTTTGATATTTTTGCTGTACCAATTTTAGGTAGGTAAATGTAGTCAAAATGCGATCAGAATAGAGTTACAAAACTATTTTTTAGGTAAAAAATTTTGCAAGTTTGCTCTTTGCTGATCATCAATAACTATTTAAACATGAAAGTTGCTGTTTTTGGAGCTACCGGACTGGTAGGTCGCGAAATGATAAAAGTACTCGAGTCGAGAAATTTTCCTGTCAGTGAGTTGATTGGCGTAGCGGGTTTACAGTCGGTTGGAAAAAAAATACTGTTTAAGGGTAAGGAAATTACTGTGGTTTCGCCTGAGGAAGCGTTACAGAAAAAACCTGAAATCGTGTTGTTTTCGGCCGGAGGAGCCGCTTCACTTAAATTTGCGCCTCAGTTTGTGGCCTATGGCGCTAAGGTTGTCGACAATTCCTCGGCCTGGAGAATGCATGAAAATATTCCTTTGGTAGTTCCTGAAGTAAATGGCGCAACCATTAAACCAACCGATCATCTTATCGCCAACCCAAACTGCTCTACCATTCAGCTGGTTATGGCGTTAGCACCCTTGCATCACAAGTACAAAATTAACCGTGTGGTGATTAGCACTTATCAATCAGTTTCGGGTAGTGGCAAAAAAGGCATCGATCAACTTATGGCAGAACGGAGCGATCTTCCCCACGAAAAGGTTTATCCCCATGCCATTGATTTGAATGTGTTACCACACGCCGGCGATTTTGATGCGGACGGCAATACTTCCGAGGAACTGAAACTGGTTCGTGAAACACAAAAAATTCTCGATGCCACCATAGCTGTTTCGGCTACTGTAGTTCGTGTGCCGGTTTTGGGTGGTCATTCAGAGTCGGTAAACATTGAGTTTGAAAATGATTTTACCCTTTTCGAGGTAAAGCGGTTGTTGGGAGGAATGCCCGGCGTGGTGGTTTTTGATTTTCCGGAAGCCAATTTCTATCCCATGCCCATACTTGCTCAGGGCAAAGACGAGGTATTTGTCGGCAGAATCCGTCGTGATGAATCCAGACCCAACTGCTTGAACATGTGGATTGTTTCTGACAATCTCCGAAAAGGTGCCGCCACAAATGCTGTTCAGATAGCCGAATATTTAGTATCTAAAATTTAGGTTTAAAAGATGAAGATATACAAGTGCATTGCTGATTTTAAACCTGTTAAAAACGCTGTTGTCACCGTTGGCACCTTCGATGGAGTACACGTTGGGCACAGGGCTATTTTTGAACGCATGAAAAAAGAGGCTGCCCTGATGGATGGCGAAACGGTGGTCATTACATTTTATCCACATCCCAGAATTGTGCTCGATCCTGATAACGCCGAACTTCGACTGATAAAAACCCAGAAGCGAAAAATTCAGGATATTGCCGATGCTGGTATCGATCACCTTATTGTGGTTGAGTTCACCCGAGCCTTTGCCAACACTTCCTCCGCCGATTTTATCCGAAACCTGGTTGTTGAGAAAACCAAACCTGCCGCCCTTATCATTGGTTATGATCATCATTTTGGTAAAGACAGGTCGGGTAGCCTTAATTTGTTGAACGACATAGGTAAAGAATTTGGTTTTGAGGTAGATATGGTTGAAGCCATGCAGGTTAGCGGTGAAACGGTGAGTTCCACTAAAATACGAAATTACCTACAAGACGGAAACATCAAAAAAGCCAATCAGATGCTTGGTAGCGACTATTCAATTACCGGAAAGGTGGTTAAGGGCAAGTCGATTGGCCGCAACCTGGGTTTTCCTACGGCCAATATTGAAGTAGAAGATTATTATAAACTCATTGCTGCTGGCGGGGTTTATGCTTGTCGTGTACATCACAACGGGTTGGTTTATAAAGGAATGAGCAACATTGGTTTTCGGCCAACCGTGAATCAGGGAGATTTAACCATCGAGGTTCATATTTTTGACTTCGATCAGGCTATCTACAACCAGACTATTACCATCGATTTCGTCGACAGGATGCGTGATGAGCAAAAATTTGCCAACCTTGATGCCCTCCGGCAACAGCTTGTAAAAGACCGCGAAATGGCTCTGGATTTGCTTTAGTGTTTTAAAACAACTGGCCGATAGCAATATCGGATGGTAATTACCGACTCATTAATGTTTTTCTGCTATTTTTGTGAATTCTTGATAAATTGCAACATAAATAAATGAATATGAAACAAAAATTTACCGGCCTTTTTATGGCTTTGCTTTTGACCTTTGCTTTTGTAAACAGCGCATCGGCATGTACAAATTATTTAATTACCAAAGGAGCTTCTGCCGATGGTTCTACCATGATTTCTTATGCCGCCGACTCACACGTTTTGTATGGTGAGCTGTATCATTGGCCTGCTGCTACGCATCCTATCGGCACCATGCTCAACGTATATGAGTGGGATACAGGAAAATACCTTGGCGAAATTAAACAAGCGCTTGTAACCTACAATGTGGTGGGAAATATGAATGAGCATCAGGTAGCCATTGGCGAAACCACCTATGGAGGTCGTTCGGAGTTGGGAAGTCAGCCCGGCGCGATAATTGATTATGGTAGTTTGATTTACATCACCCTGCAACGCTCTGCCAATGCCCGCGAAGCCATTAAAATAATGACCGACTTGGTTGCCGAATATGGATATGCGAGCTCAGGCGAATCGTTTAGCATTGCCGACAAGGATGAAGTATGGATTTTGGAAATGATTGGAAAAGGCGAA
>CAYWNI010000091.1:0-9924 GCA_964459525.1 uncultured Lentimicrobiaceae bacterium
GTAATCGTTGTAGGCGGTGGTAAATATCACCGGGAAATCCACTTGGGTTTGTTCAAAAATCGACAAACTCAGGCCATCCTCAATTTGAATGTCGAAAAAGCCCAGATCAATCTTGTTTCGTTTAATAAGTACCAACGCTTCCGTGATGGAACTGGCCACTCCAACAAGGTTATAATCGGGCCAAACTTTGTCGAGAAGCAGTTGCAACTTGCTAACTGCCAACGATTCATCTTCTACAATAAGTATTTTCATAAAACGGTGTTTTTCTAAAATCAATTACTGCCACCCTGTTCTACTATACCACGTCGATCAGAGGCAGCTTTACCGTAAATTTATCTTTCGTGTCCTCTATAATGCATTGTTCGTCGCAAACCACAGCATACCGGTTCATTATATTCGACAACCCCACGCCATGCGAAGTCTTGACTTCTTTGGTCATGGTTTTGTTGTTGCTAACCACCAGGTAGTTCCCCTCGAATGCAATGGAAATGTGCACTTTTTTGTGCTGGGAAATGATGTTGTGTTTAAACACATTTTCGAGTAGTAATTGCAGCGAAAGCGGGACAATCATGGTGTTTTCGCCACCGATAAATTTTTCCATCTCCAGCGTAAAATTGTTGCTGAACCTGATGGCCTGCAAATCGGCGAAATCTTGAGCAAAATCCAATTCTCGGCCAACAGCCACCAAGTCGGCATCCTGATGGTTGAGTACATAACGGTAAATGCCCGAAAGTTTTGAAATAAATTCATCTGCTTTTTTTGTGTCCACATGAATGAGTGTGCTCAACGCATTAAGGCTATTAAAAAGAAAATGGGGATTTATTTGCGCTTTAAGCGTCTCAAATTTAGCCAAGTCCGCTTCCGCATTGGCTTTCTGGGTTTCTTTTTGGGCATCTACAAATTTCTGCATGTATATTTTCGACAGGATGATAAAAAAGATAATAAGCCCGATGAAAATCGTGATTAAAGAGGTGACGATAATACCAGAAGATGAATACAACTGTTCAAAGTTAATTTGATACACGAACCTGTACCACAGTGTGTTTATCACGAACACGTCAACGGTGATAAACATAAATACCGAAATCAGCAGAATGACGTACACTTTTACGGGTTCGAGCTGCATATTCAGCTTATTTACAATAAAATGCGACAACACTCCCGACAAGCTGATGGAACCACCAATGACGATTCCATAAATAACGTATAGCATAAAGTTGGTAAAACTGAATGTATTATTTCCAGCAAATATGGAAAAGGCAAAAGTGATGGCGATGCTGACCAATAACATAATCAACAGGTTTTTTAAATGCTTCATTTTTATAGGTAACGTTTTGGTAAAAATATTCATTTATTCGCAGAGCAGGAAATCAAATACATGAGCGACCTTTTTTGACCGCCCATGATTGTTGATTAGGGGCTGCTCATTATTCACTGCACTTCTGGTACATTTCGTTGTTGGTTTCGGCACCCCACAACGGCGACAAGTAGTTTGAAGTGGGCTGTTTCTTAAAGAGGTTCTGTGCTTTGGCAAACAAAGGCAGGGCTATATTTTTACCGCCACCATATTCTGCCGGGGTATAATATACATTTTGAGCCATTAAAAAAGCAGCACGTGGATTGTCGGGATTTAGCTTTTGGGCTTCCTTTAGTAAGGCAGTTGCTTTTTCGGAATAGAGGCGTCCATATTGTTGCGGATTCAGCATAATCATGGCCTGAAAACAGAACGCTTCGAGCACCAGCAGTTCGTCGTTGTCGGGAGAAAGGGCCTGCGCCTTTTTGATATTTGATTTGGCTTTGTCGAGAATACTGGTCTTTTCGGTAACATTTTCAATAGACCAACTTCCCAGAATGTACGAATAAGCGGCGTAATAGAGTGGTTCAAACCGGGTTTGGTTGTCGGCGGCCACCCGTTCAAATTGACGGCCAAGCTCCAGATAATCGGCCTTGGTTTCGTTGTTGCGCAACGTTTTCAGGTTTTCTTTCATGGCTTTGGTAAAACTTTGGGTTTCGGCCACAGCCAACATGGAAACGATAATCAGGGTAATGGTGATCAGACTTTTTTTCATTTTTAAATGTGTTGGTGAATACTGGTGGCGAAAATATACCAGCGGGCATGTTAAAAAAAAATATCCTGACCCAACGGGAGAAATAAGGGGATGAACGGGAGAAAAACCGGATAAAGGCTTGCGCGTTTTTTAAAAGATGTTAGACAAATTGTGAAAAAGTAGGATAGTGCAAAAACCAATTATCAACGAACACCCCAGCGATTGAATCCTAGATCAAGGATGCGAAACCACCACACGACGGGCAAAAGTGGCATTATCTACCTGTAAAACAACATGGTACAATCCGGGAGTTACCTCAGAGGCATTCCAAGTAACCTGGTGTGTTCCTGAGTTCATGTTTTTATCCATCAACACTTCAAGCAAAACACCATGCATATTGGTAACAAAAAGAGAAACATGCCCTGAACCTATCTGCATAAAATTGATGCGGAGATTTCCCACAACCGGATTGGGATACAACCACAATTCCGAAGGCGCTTCTATGCCAAAATCGTTTACTCCGGCAGAAAACTGCTGCTCATAAGCTCCTATGTCGATGGTGTCGGCAACTATGCGAAAAAATCCTTCCAGATCGCGGGTCGGCACAAAAAGTCCGCTGGTGTCAGGATTCCCAGCGTTTACGCAGAGTGAACTTTCGCTAAGTTCAAAGGTGGCAGGTAAAAACTGAGGGTCGCTGTTGATGTTGTTTAAATATAGGCCGCTAAAATCTGCACCTCCAGTACCATCAAAAGCTTCTTTACCCCCTTGAATATTGTTGTAATAAAAATCGGGTTGCGATAAAAAATCCCATAAATAAACCTGATTGATCTCGCCACCATATTGGGTGTTGCCATACAATATGTTATTTATCAGCACTGGGACAACCGAATCTTTGCAATAAAATCCGCCTCCACCACCTGCGCAATGGTTCTCTACGATGGTGTTGTTTATGTAGGTTGGACTACAATCGCCATTACTGATGCCACCGCCAAAAAAAAGTGAGCTGTTGTGCGTAACAAGGTTGTTGCTAATGGTATAAAAGCAGGTGTCGATGTGCAACATGCCAAAGCCTCCGCCCAAGGCACTGTAGTTTTCTTCAAAAATATTGTGACTCACAGGGCCATCGCTAAACCTGACGCACAATCCGCCACCAATGCCGGTTGAGGAATTCAACTGGAAATGATTATGGCGAATTTCGGCAACGCTTTCGTCGCTACACACTGCACCGCCATATCCAAAATAAGTTGTAGCCTGCCCACATCTATTCGACAAAAATCGGTTGTTAAAAACTTTGATTGAGGCATTTTCGAGGTAGATAGCTCCTCCATTATAGAAGGCATAATTGTTTACAAAACTGGAGTTAGAAACCGACACGCGACCTGTATTTCTAATGCAAAGCGCTCCCCCATAACCGTGCACCGAATCAGCATCAACGGCTTTACCGTATTCGAAATGGCAATAATCGAAAATAACGGAATCGACTTGCGGACTTATCCCTTCAACACGGATTTGATTCCAGCCTCCTGCTGGAACGGTATCAACATGAAAACCTAACGTGTCATGAACAGTAAAAACAACCGGATGCATGGCATCTCCAATTGCTTTCAAGCTGCCATACACAGAAAAATGATACTGCCCCCAAAACATCACGGTGACGCCTTTGTCGATAAAAAGGGTGTCGGCTGCCCTAAGTTCTATATTCCCGACAACCTTCACTGTATCAACATTCCAAACCCCTCTTACCGCGCCAGACACCTCGATAGATTGGGCTTGAGTTGTATTCAATACTAATGTCAGAAAAAGAAACAGAACAACAACCTTCAATTTTAACATGGCCTTTTTTTTAACAAATCTACAATTTTGGTGCATTGCCGCAACGAGCACACAAAAAAACCCGGCACGAAACCGGGCTTTAGATTATTACAAAACCTAAAGGTTTATCTTACTACGACAACTTCGCTACCAAAAACTCCCTATTCATTCGGGCGATGTTGGTAACAGAAATTTCTTTGGGACATTCGGCCTCACAGGCGTAGGTGTTGGTGCAATTACCAAATCCCAGGTCATCCATTTTGGCAACCATTTTCTGCACACGGGCTTTGGCCTCAATTTTGCCTTGTGGTAAGAGTGCAAACTGCGATACTTTGGCCGACACAAACAACATGGCCGACGCATTTTTACATGCCGCAACACAGGCACCGCAACCAATACAAGCTGCTGCATCCATTGCCAAGTCGGCGTTTTCTTTCTTTATCGGAATGGCATTGGCATCAGGCACACCTCCTGTGTTTATATTCACAAATCCTCCTGCCTGCATGATTTCATCAAAAGCGGTGCGATCGACCATCAAGTCTTTAATAACAGGAAAAGGCTTGGCGCGCCAGGGCTCAATGGTAACGGTTTCGCCGTCCTTGAACTTACGCATGTGCAACTGACAAGTTGTTATGGCCGAATCAGGGCCATGCGGATGGCCGTTGATAAACAGGCTACACATACCACAAATACCTTCGCGGCAATCGTGGTCAAAGGCCACGGGATCGTCACCTTTACTTACCAATTCTTCGTTCAGGATGTCAAGCATTTCGAGGAAACTGGCGTCTTTTGAAATATTAGTTACCTGATAGTCAACAAATTTACCATCAGTCTGGGCGGAGGGCTGTCTCCATATTTTTAATTTTAGATCCATTGTTCTGGTATTTTATGTTAATTAAGCAGTTTTATAATTACGCTGTTTCACCTCGATATTTTCGTAAATGAGTGGCTCTTTGTGCAATACTGGCTCTTTGTCGTCACCGGCAAACTCCCAGGCTGAAGCAAACATAAAATTCTTATCGTCGCGCATGGCTTCACCTTCAGGTGTTTGGAACTCTTCGCGGAAGTGACCCCCGCTGGATTCGTTGCGGTTTAGGGCATCGTAGGCCATCAATTCTCCCATTTCGAGGAAATCGGCGACACGCAAGGCTTTTTCAAGTTCTACGTTCATGCCATCATTGGTTCCTGGCACTTTAACCTGTTGCCAAAACTCTTTGCGCAACACTTTGATGTCGGCGATGGCTTTTTCCAGTCCGACTTTGTTACGGGCCATGCCTACGTTGTCCCACATGATAAGCCCTAACTTACGGTGGAAGGTATCTACGGTATGGTCACCTTTTACAGCCAGCAGTTTATCTATGCGTGCTTGCGCTTCCTTTTCGGCGACTTCAAATTCAGCACCATCTGTTTTAAAATGCGGCACAGTAATTTGGTCGGCCAAATAGTTTTGCATGGTGTAGGGCAGCACAAAATAGCCATCCGACAAGCCTTGCATAAGTGCAGAAGCACCAAGCCTATTGGCGCCGTGGTCGCTGAAGTTGGCTTCGCCACCAACAAACAATCCTGGAATTGTACTTTGCAACTCGTAATCGACCCAAGTGCCTCCCATGGTATAATGGATGGCGGGGTAAATCATCATCGGGGTTTCGTAGGGATTTTCATCCACAATTTTTTCATACATCTGGAAAAGGTTGCCATAGCGGGCTTCGATCACGTTTTTACCCAACCGCTCGATGGCTGACTTAAAGTCGAGGTAAACGGCCAGTCCGGTAGAGCCAACGCCAAACCCGGCATCACAACGCTCTTTGGCGGCACGTGAGGCCACATCGCGAGGCACCAGATTTCCGAATGCCGGATAACGACGTTCCAGATAGTAATCGCGTTCTTCTTCAGGAATCTGGGTAGGTTTCAGTTGTCCTTTTTGTATTTTTTCAGCATCTTCTTTCTTCTTTGGCACCCAAATACGGCCATCGTTACGCAAACTCTCGCTCATCAGCGTAAGCTTCGACTGGTAATCGCCATGCACTGGAATACAGGTTGGGTGTATCTGCACGAAGCTGGGGTTGGCAAAAAACGCACCACGTTTGTAAGCTCGCCAGGCGGCACTACCATTCGAGGTCATGGCGTTGGTGCTTAGGAAGAATACGTTTCCGTAGCCTCCTGTGGCCAAAAGCACGGCGTGAGCAGCATGACGTTCCAGCTTTCCTGTTACCAGGTTGCGTACAATTATGCCACGGGCTTTGCCATCAACTTTTACAACATCCAGCATCTCGCGGCGGGTGTACATTTTTACTGCTCCTTTGCCTACTTGCTTGCTGAGGGCACTGTAAGCGCCCAGCAGCAACTGCTGTCCGGTTTGACCACGGGCATAAAAAGTACGCGACACCAGCGCTCCTCCAAACGAGCGGTTGTCGAGCAATCCGCCATATTCACGGGCAAAAGGAACACCCTGTGCTACGCATTGGTCGATGATGTTGTTGCTTACCTCGGCCAAACGATAGGCGTTGGCTTCGCGGGCACGGTAGTCACCGCCTTTAACGGTATCATAAAAAAGACGGTAGACGCTGTCGCCGTCGTTGGGGTAGTTTTTGGCTGCATTAATTCCGCCTTGGGCAGCAATACTGTGCGCCCTGCGCGGACTGTCTTGAATACAAAAAACACTTACGTTAAAACCCAACTCCGAAAGGCTGGCTGCGGCGGCACCACCTGCCAAACCAGTGCCCACAACGATAATGTCAATTTTACGCTTGTTGGCGGGGTTTACTAGGTTTTGATGTGCTTTATAGTTGGTCCATTTTTCGGCCAAAGGGCCTGTTGGGACTTTTGAATCTAACTTAGTCATAATATCCTATTTTGAAAAGTAAATAAACACGGGTATGACCATATACCCCACAGTAACAACGATGGCGAAAATATGCCCCAGGTTTTTAATACACAGCGTGTATTTGGGATGGTTTAGCCCCAGCGACTGAAACGCCGACTGAAAACCGTGATCGAGATGAAAGCCAAGGATGAGCAGGGCAATTAAATAACCCACAACATAGTAAGGAATCTGAAATAAATCGATAACCAGCTTGCCCATGTCTTCCATGTGCTTGCCGTTTACTTCAACCTCCTGCAACTCACCAATAACGCCTTTGGCTACCAGAAAGAAATTCACAAAGTGAATAATCAGGAAAATGAAAATGATTACCCCTGTGTGAATCATGTACCTACTGAAAAATGAATCTTCTGAGGTAGGGCTAACCCGATAACCCTTTGGACGGGCAATCCAATTTTCGATTTGGAGGATGAGGCCGAGAATAATGTGAACCACAAATCCGGCAAACAACACCCACTGAAATACCTGGATAAGTGGATTGGTACCCATAAAATGGGCCGCTTCATTAAAAAGATCGGAATTGGGACTAAAAACCAATAACAGATTGATACCTAAGTGTACCAACAAGAAAGTCATCAGAAAAAAGCCCATCAGCGACATCCAAATCTTTTTGGTGACCGAAGAATAAAACTTACTCATAATTGCTATTTTAGTGTGATTTAAAGTAATTATCGGAGTTACAATGGTACAAATTTAGCAAAGTATTTACAAAATCATAACCAAGCTGTTTATTTTTATCAAAAGACAGATAACACGGATTTTTTCATGCTTGAGTGCATAAAAAAAGGCAGAGGAGCATACTCAACTGCCTTTTTTTCAATGCAGAAAAACCTAAAATGGGGTTAACTACTCTGACCGTAAGGATTTATTAGCTCAATCTTGGATTTGCATATAAATGCTTAATCACGATTGAGGCTGAACATGGGGAACATTCAAGTTTGACAGCAACACCGTTCTACAGGTCGTCAACTATGGAATTTTATATCCAAAATCAATTTTAACAGGAATTACTTGCGTCACCTCGCTAACAGAATCTGAGTTTCCATCCTCTGCAAGTATGCTACCACCACTAGACGCACTGGAACTCCAGCTATAATTAATACTTCCGTGTAAATTGATATCGAAAGTGATATGCAGGGCAACTGAATCTCCGGAATTATAATCGGTTATGTTTGCTTGCCAAGGTAAAGCAGGAGAAGTCAGTTCCTTTTTTACAGAAGCCGGCTCCATGTATTCGATTTTCAAATTGGAATAATCTCCAGTTAAAGAAAACTGATAATTTGCGCTATAAGCAACAGGCTCAGGGGTTGGAGACGGGTCTTTTTTTGTTGTGCAATTGGTCATTGCCAAAAGCATAATTAACATAACAAAAGCAGAAAGGGTTAGGTTTTTGTTCATAAATGAAATGATTTTGAATGGTTTATAGAAATACGATTTATTTTACAAATATAATCCTTTTAATATTCAACCAACCAGAGGCAAAGCACTTTATCATACATCTAACCGTTATCATCTCCGCTTTCTTGACAGTGCCTCTCGTCGGGAATTTTTATATTTTTGTAAAAACTAAGACGCTATGCGATATCACCCCATTGATTCAAATTTTTTTGCCAGCAACAGAAAACGTTTTACCACTGAATTGATGCCAAAATCCATTGCCATATTCCACTCCAACGAACAGTATCCACGCAATGGGGACCAGTATTTACCTTTCAGGCAACAGTCTGATTTATTTTACCTTTCGGGAATTGAGCAGGAAAAAACAATTCTGGTTTTAGCCCCTGAAGCATCAGAAAAACAACAAAGGGAAATACTCTTTATTCTGAAAAGTGATGAAGAACTGGAGCAATGGGAAGGACATAAGCTAACCGTTGCGGAAGCACAAACCATTTCGGGCATTGCTACAGTAAAATACACCGATGATTTTGAAACGGTACTCCGTCAACTGCTTGTAGAATCAAGACATATCTACCTCAATTACAACGAATACCCTAAGTTTTTTACCGAAGTAAAAGACCGCAATCAGCGTCTGGGCGAAGAGCTTCTGTCGCGCTACCCGCTACACTCCTACGAACGCTCTGCTCCCATTCTCGCTTCTTTACGTTTAATAAAATCAGAAACCGAAATTGAACTCTTGCAAAAGGCTTGCAACATTACTGAAAAGGCTTTTAAACGGGTGTTAAAAACCGTAAAACCCGGCATAGCCGAATTTGAAGTTCAGGCAGAAATAGACCATGAATTCACCATTTCGAGAGCCAACGGGCATGGCTATCAGCCTATTATTGCCTCTGGCGCTAACGCTTGTGCCTTGCACTATGTAACCAACAACGAAATTTGTGAGGATGGCGATTTACTGCTTTTCGATTTTGGCGCCGAATACGCTAACTACACTGCCGACATGAGCCGTACCATTCCTGTAACCGGAAAGTTTAGCGCAAGGCAGCGAGCATGTTACGAAGCAGTTCTCAAAGTGCAGCGCGAATTGATCAAGCTTTATGTGCCGGGAAGTACCATCGGGAAAATTAATGATCAGGCGAATAAACTGATGGAAGAAGAAATGATCGGTCTTGGGCTTTTTAGCCGCGAACAGGTTGAAAACCAAAAGTCAGATTCGCCTTTATACAAGCGTTATTTTATGCATGGCACAGCCCATTTTCTTGGGCTTGACGTTCATGATGTAGGTCTGAAAGAGACTATTTTAAAACCTGGAATGGTACTAACCTGTGAGCCAGGAATTTATATAAAGGAAGAAAACATCGGAATCCGTTTAGAGAATGATATTCTCGTTACCGAAAATACGCCCGTGGATCTGATGGCCCATACCCCTATTGAACCAGATGAAATTGAAGCACTTATGGATCGTGAATCGTCTTTCGTGGATCGTGAATCGTCTTTCGGAGCTCGTGGGGTGAGTCGATAGAATATCGAATATCGATTAACGAATAGATGAGATTTGAAGTGGAAATTCCGCCTGCTGTTTCTCGTACGCGTTTGCAACGTGGATGCCATATCTACATCATAAAAAACAGAATTCCGGTAAAATATAACAATTTCCCCTCCCATCCCCATATTACTGATAAACCTCCTTCCACACGAGCGGGCAGGCCGTCAAAACAGGGAGCAGAGGAGAGGGAATGACGGCTGTTTAGAAACCAAATTCGAAAAAGGATCGTCATTGCGAGG
>CAYWNI010000092.1:0-9924 GCA_964459525.1 uncultured Lentimicrobiaceae bacterium
AACTAGCCCTTATTTTCTTTTAGTATAATGACTGTGTCATCCATGTCAGGGATGTGAATTGGTATTAGCTTGTTTTCTTTACAAAAATCATCAACTGCCTTAATAATTCCTGGCCAGTCGGGGTTGTAGTCGTGAACAAAAATCACACCTTCATCTACCATTCGGGGATAAAAAAATGCCAGTCCTTCTCTGGTTGGCTCATACAGGTCTACATCCATGTTTACAAGTGCAAACTGCTTATTCAGTGCTTGTTGTTTAGTTTCTGAGAAATCACCTTCGTGAAGGATGAACTTATCCGAATTCAATCTTTTTTTAACTTGTTCAGCAGAAGTGTCGGCAAAATGGAGGGATGTGTAGCCGGCTGCTTTTCCGGTTTCAGGCTGTAAATCCTTTTCCTGAAAACCATTGAACGTATCAAAAAGATGGAAGTTACGGGTTTCATCCATCAGGTGAAGCACTGCTGCGGAATCACCTTTATATACGCCAAGTTCGGCAAAATCACCAGCGATAGCTTGGTTTTTAAGGCGTTCCGTATGAAACCACCAGCTAAAAAATCGAATACTGTCTTTGTATCCAGCTTCTGCTTTAACAAGTTGCGGGGAAACCTTTTTATTTTTTACAGCCAATTTCCACAGTCGGGGCTGGTATGCTTTCCCGAAAAAGCTATCGTAAACATAGTAAAAGGCAAAGCCAATCAAAACGATCACCAAGACTAGCTGTATGGAATCCAGAATTGAAAAGTTGGAAATATTGTCCATGTTTGTGCGCTTTAAAAATTAAACAATCTCGGCCACCACGAATGTGCTTCCTCCGACATAAACCACGTCATTACCTCCGGCAAAATTCACGGCAGCGTTATAAGCCTGACGTACAGAATTATATATTTTTCCGTTTAATCCGGCTTTGAAAGCCTCCTCACGGAGTTGTTCAGCATCGCGGCCACGTGGAATATCGGGTTTGCAAAAGTAGTAGGTGGCATCTTTTGGCAGCAGTTGCAGAATTGAAAAAGCCGCTTTGTCGTTAACCATACCAAAGACAACATGTAGTTTTTCGAACCTTAATTGTCTGAGCTGATTGACTACCAATTTAATACCATCTTCGTTGTGGGCTGTGTCGGCAATGGTAAGTGGGTTGTTGTTCAAAATTTGCCACCTTCCTAAAAGCCCGGTGTTTATAACAACGTTTTCAATGCCTTCACGTATTTCAGAGTCGTCTGCGTTTATTTGACTTTGTTGTTTGAGTATCTCCACCGATTGAACTGCGGTACACAGGTTCTCAATCTGGTAATGCCCCAACAATGGTAAGCCAACGGCTTCCAGAAAAAGTTGGTTGTTTATCCACACATCGCAGGGTTGAAAACGGTTGTCAGAAGTTTGCATGGTTCGGATGTCGACGTGGTCTTCTGCAAAAAACAAAGCAGAGCCCATTTCAATCGCTTTTTGAGTAAACACGGCATCGGTTTGTGGCTGGTGTTTCCCAACAACAACCGGAATTCCGGGTTTAATAATTCCAGCTTTTTCCCCAGCAATTTTTTCGAGCGTGTCGCCAAGAAAAAAGGTGTGGTCGTAACCAATGTTGGTTATGATGGTGAGTATTGGATAACAACGGTTTGTCGAGTCGAGCCGCCCGCCCATGCCTGTTTCTAAAACAACAAAATCCACCTCTTCTTGGGCAAAATGGTCGTAAGCCATGGCTACCGTCATTTCAAAAAAGGAAGCCTGAATCTGGCCAAATACCGATTGGTATCTGCTTACAAAATCCACCACCTGGTCTTCGGAAATCATTTTCCCGTTTATTTTTATCCTTTCTCTGAAATCTTTCAGGTGAGGACTGGTATAAAGTCCTGTTTTGTAGCTTGCTTCTTGCAGAATGCTCGCTATCATATGCGAAACGCTTCCTTTTCCGTTGGTTCCGGCAATATGAATGGCTTTGATTTTTTTTTCTGGGTTTCCGATAGCCTCGAGCAGGGCGTCTGTGTTGTCGAGGTTGGCCTTGTATGCGGCTTGACCTACACGCTGGTACATAGGGAGCTGCTCAAAAAGCCATTGAAGCGTTTCTTTGTAATTCATCGGCAAAACGTGGGTATGCACCCTATTTCATAATAATAAAGTTATAGGTAATCGTTCCGCGTTGCAGTTCGGCGGCTTGCTGATCTTTGGTAAAAGTAGAGTTGAATGCAGCATCTACAGCTATTTGTCTTAGGGTAGCATCAAGAATTGTGGTTCCTTTCGGGTTTACCTGTGCTTTTTTAACATTTCCTTCGCGGTCGACCCAGATTGAAACCACCACGGCACCTTGTTCTGTAACTTTCGTTGAAGGTGTTTCGAGATGAACACTACCGCGGCCTCCGAGGAAAAATGAAGGGCCATTTCCCTGACCACCTCTACCATCATACTTGTCACTTTCTTTATCGCCATGTGGTTTCCCTTGATCGCCGGGGCCATCTGTTATTCCCTGACTACTTCCTGTGTCGGTATTTGAGCTTCCCTTGTAGAGGGCACGTGTGTTTACAGTAGGAGCGGGCTCTTCCACAACTGTTTCTTCCACTTCATTCTCAGCTACAACAGCAATGGTATCGCGGGGTATTTCTTTTGGTTCGGGTTCAATTTTCTCCTCTGGCATGGGTTTCTTTTCCGGCTCTTTTGCAGGTTCTTCCACAACTTCTTCAGGAATTTCTTCTTTTTTCTCTTCAATCACAGGGGCTTCTTCAAAGTCCTGACTGATAATTTCTTCTTCTGCAATTTCAGGTTCAGGTACTGGAGGTGGTGTAGCTTCAACTGTTTTTGTTGGGGTTGGATCGGCTTGTGGGGGAGGCGTGTCTTCCTGTATTTGGCCGAAACCACGATCGTCATAACCCAAATTCACTTCAACACCTTCTTCGCCGGGCAAGGGTAAAGGGGTACGTAAGGCAACAAAAAGCAATCCCAGTAATATTATTACGTGGACGATGATGGTGCCAATGGCAGCTTTTCTTTTGTCTTTATTGATTTTTAATGACATATCAAAAGTATCACGGTCTTGGTGAAGTGGCCAAAATCACCTTGTGTTGGGTGTCGTTTTTTTGGTTGATGTTGTTTATTGCATCAATAAGTACAACAATATCTTGAACAGGAACGGTTTTGTCGGAACGCAACACCACCGAAGCAGCTTGTTCGTTTCTGATCAGGCTGAACAAAACACTTTCTAGATTCGTGGGGTCGACTTTTCTTTCTTCCACATAAATATTCCGCTCCTTATTAATGTATACGGTTACTGTTTGCTTCGACATGGTTTTGCTCTGACTACTCGGCAGCAGCAACTTAATGGCGTTGGGGGCAACCAGGGTAGAGGTAAGCATGAAGAAAATCAACAGCAAAAACACGATGTCCGACATGGACGACATGCTGAAGTTTGTATCACGTTTGTTGCGCATTTGTATGGCCATGGTATACCTTTCTATTTTGCAGGTTCGTTAAGGACATCCATAAACTCAGTGGCCGATATTTCGAGGGCGTATACCACCGATTGAACCCTTGATACCAGTATGTTGTAAAAAATATAGGCAGCAATACCTACAATCAGTCCGCCAACGGTGGTAATCATAGCCTGGTAAATTCCTTGCGACAACAGTTCGATGTTGATGTTGTTTCCGGCCATCGACATGTCGTAAAAAGCCCGGATCATGCCGATAACAGTACCCAGAAATCCAAGCATTGGAGCTGCTCCCGCAATGGTGGCCAACCCGGCAACGTTGCGCTCTAGTTTCGACACTTCAAGCTTGCCTGCATTTTCAATGGCCGTATTGATGTCGTTGAGTGGTCTGCCAATGCGTGATAATCCTTTGCTGATCATCCGGCCAATGGGGGAGTTGTTTGTAAGGCATAAGGCTTGCGCCGACTCGAGCTTGCCTTCATGAATAAAATTCCGGATGTTATTCATAAAACTTTTGTCTTGCTTTCGGGCTTTGCTAATGACAAACATACGCTCGAAAAAAATATAAAAGGCAATAACCGATAGCACGCCAAGCACGATCATAATCACGCCGCCCTTCATCACCAAATCGAGAATAGGTAAGGTAATCTCTCCTTCGCCGCCAACCATAGCAGCTGTTTCCTGAATTTGCAAAATAACTCCTGTAATCATAGGTTTAATTTCTGAATAAAAATGTAAAATTAGCGCAATTCGATTTTCCTTCTGTGCGCAGGCTTGCGTTTTGTAAACATACGCTTGTTAATACAAACTCCTTTTTCAGGACGTTAGTATGTTTCAAGAAAAAAAAATTGACAGCCGACACAAAACGAAGTTGTATGCCAGATTTCGCAAAAGCATGTTGTTTTTTAGTCGCTTAAAGCCCCAAATTTTAAAATGAGTAGATAAGTGTAATTTTAGCGAAACAAATTCGTCTGATTGGTATGACGGTAAATGATTTTACACAACAGTTGTTTCCTTTTAAAGAAAAGCTTTTTCGTTTTGCGTTTAGGCTGCTTGGCAACAAAGACGATGCCCAGGATACGGTGCAGGATGTGTATGTAAAAATGTGGCAAATACGTTCGCAACTAAATGCTTACAGAAGTATTGAAGCCGTTATGATGACTACTACGCGTAACTTGTGTCTCGATAGGTTGAAAAGTAAAAGCAATAAGTTTGACACCCTCGATGAGCGATACGGCAAGCATGCAAATGAAGGTGAATACAATAATTTGGAACATGTCGACATGCTGCAATGGGTGCGAAAAGAGATGGACTTGCTGCCTGAACAACAAAAAACGCTGCTTTTTTTGCGCGACATGGAGCAGCTCGATTTTGATGAAATTGCTGAAATTACTGGCTTCGACTTGAACTATATCAGGGTAAACCTGTCGCGGGCCAGGAAAAGAATAAGAGAAAAAATTAAAGAAATAAACGACTATGAAATCATTGGAAATAAAGCATCTTGTTGAAAGATACTACGAAGGTTTGAGTACTTCTGAAGAGGAAAACCGCCTGTATTTCCATCTTCTAAACAGCTCCGAAGGCGAGAAATACCCCGAAGTGTTGACTCAGATAAAAGCATTGCGTCAGCTAAACACCCATGCCGAAACCGATGTGGACTTTGAAGAAAGTTTGCTTGCGGCCATACAGCCAAAACGAACTAACACACGTAAATCTTCCTGGACCTTTTACCGTTTGTCGGGAATTGCTGCTGCCGTGTTGCTGTTTTTTGCTTTGTGGATAGGCAGCGAACTGGTTAAGCCTACCGAAGTTTATGGTACAATAAACGATCCGGTAAAGGCATTTAATGAAACCAACCGAATGCTAGGGCGTGTTTCCACGGAAATGAACAAAGGAATTGTTCCCGTTGAGCAAACCTCTGGCAAAATGATGGGTGGCATTAAAAAAGTGGGTGCTACCATGCAAAAAGCCGATAAGTCGAGTGAAGTAAATAAAGCATCTCAATACCTGAAATCTTTTACCCGGGTTTATGTTCACCTGGGAAGTTAAATATACAATCAATCATACACTTAATAAACTAGAAATCATGAAAAAACAACTTATTATCGCAACACTTATCTTGATGGCTTTTATGCCTTTCCTATTGCAGGCTCAAACGCCCATTGATAAACTTTATGAAAAATATGCCGGCAAAGAGGGTTTTACCAGCATCAATATCTCACCAGAGATGTTCAGCCTACTTGGAAACATTGATACAGATGACAGTACGGGTGATGTGCAGGATGCCAAAATGGTGATGGAGCAACTCAAAGGGCTGAAAATGTTGGCTTATGAGCCCAAGCCCGGTGGCTCGTTAAGCGACAAGGAAGCTTTTATGAAAGAGGTTAGAAAAGCCGTTCCGCTAGACGAATACTCCGAATTAATGGCCATTCGTGAAGACGGCAGCGACATCCGATTTTTGATTAGAAAAACAGATGGCAATCGCATTACCGAAATGCTGATGATTATCGACAGCGAAGACGATGCAATGGTGATGAGCATGACGGGTAACATCGACATGAACACCATTTCTAAAATTGGTAAAACAATGAATGTGAAAGGAATGGAAAACCTGAATAAGCTCGATCAAAAATAACGGATTGAGTCAATTCGGTGTTTGTGAGACAACAATAGGAGCGTGTAGCAGATACATGCTCCTTTTTTTACAGCAATTTCTCTATATCGATAACGCTGGTGGCGCTGCTGGGGCGCGGTGCGCTGGGGTTTACAATATTTCCTTCGCGGTCAATCAGTACATAACGTGGAATGTACTTAACCTGAAGTAGCTTGTTGTATTCTTGATGTACTTTCGTGCTGGTAAGATAGTGTTCGCCGGTAATTTGCAACTCTTTGATCATGTTTTCCCATTTGGTGGCATCCTGATCAGATGAAATATACAGAAAAACAACATCTTTTCCTTCCAGTTGTTTTTTCATTCCTGTCGAGAATTTCATTTCCTGACGGCATGGAGCGCACCAACTGGCCCAAAAGTCGAGGTAAATTACCTTGCCTTTGTATTTGGCCAGGATATCGTTAAACGACATATCGGCGTAAGGGGCTTGGCGCAGGTTAGTCAGGTGAGCGCCTTCGGGTAAAGTATCGGTTTGTGCGTTGGCATTTATTCCAAATGCGATAAGTGCGAATAGAACAATCAGTTTTCTTAAGTCCATAGTTTAAAATTTTGGCAAAAATAACATCCTTTTTATTACTTGTTAAAAAATAACACAGTTTTTGCCGTTCTCTAAACTATTGTGAAAACACGAACTGTAGCATGTTTGCCCCCATTTGTAATGCTTCTGTACGTTTTACCTCCGAGTCGTGGTGCACGCCCTCATTTTCCCATCCATCGCCCAAGTCGCATTCGTAGTCGTAAAAACATACCAGTCGGTTGTCGATAAACAATCCAAACCCTTGCGGATCAGTTCCGTCGTGCTCATGTATTTTGGGCAAACCGTTAGGGAACGCATATTTTTGATGGTAAATAGGATGGTTAAAAGGCAGTTCCACGAATTCCTTGTCAGGAAAAACCCGTTTCATTTCGCGGCGGATATAGGGGTCGAGGCCATAGTTGTCGGAAACATGTAAAAAACCGCCCGAGGTAAGGTAGAGTCTCAGGTTTTCAACTTCTTCTGGCGACAGGATAATATTTCCATGTCCGGTGATATGGACAAAAGGGTAATTAAACAATTCGCTGCTGCCAATGGCAATGGTAGCGGGTTCGGGGTCGATGTTGGTGTTGAGTTCCTGGTTGCAGAATTTAATCAAGTTGGGCAACGAGGTCGGATTGGCATACCAGTCGCCACCCCCTTGGTATTTGAGCAGGGCAATGCTTGTATTCTGTGCAAAACCCGTTAGACTTAAAAGCAGCGTGGAAATTAATGTAAAAACTATTTTGCTCATTTTTTTGTTATTCTGTTTTCAATAAGTTAATGATGTGGATGGTATGACATGCGGCAATGGCTGCTGTTTCGGTGCGCAATCGCGAATTTCCAAGTTTCACGGGCACAAATCCGGCTTTTTTGGCTTCCTCCACTTCACTTTGGCTAAAATCACCTTCGGGACCTATCACGACAAGAACGTTGCGGTTTGGTTTTATTGCTTGGGCCAGTTCCAGCGTTACATCCTGATCGATATACGCGATGAATTTATCGCCATCGAAAGGCTGTTGAATAAAGTGATTGAATTTTACAGGAGGTTGTAATACAGGGAGTTTGCTTTTTAGCGATTGTTTCATGGCAGCCACAAGCACTTTTTCGAGGCGGTCGGTGCGTATATCTCTCCTTTCGGAGTGAAAGCTAAAAAATGGCGTGATTTCATCAATGCCCAGCTCGGTTACTTTTTCCAGAAACCACTCGTAGCGGTTGATGTTTTTTGTTGGCGCCACGGCAATATGGAGGTTGTAGGAGCGTATATCGTCGCCTAATTTTTTTTCAATCACCTCCACATTGCACCCTTTGGGGTTGGTGTCGAGCAGTTTGCAACCGTAAAAATTTCCCCGTCCATCTGTTGTGCTAATTAGGTCGCCTGCCTGTTTACGCAGCACTTTCGCCAGGTGTTTCGATTCTTCAGCGTCCAGCTTAAAATGAGGTTCAATGGCCTGTGGGGTATAAAACAAATTCATGGCAACTTGTGGCGGTTAGTTAATAATGATGGCTTTTTGCAGAGACTATTTGTCGTTCGGACTTCAAGGCCTATTTTAGCCACAAGAAGCAGGAAAGTAAATAGTAAATTTCGCATTTCGTAAGTGCAAATATGATTGAATGTAAACCGAAGGCAAAGATAGTATTTTGTGTGATGAGCTGAATAACATGCCTAGAAGGTTGAGTAGGGATCAGATATTCTGACGCTACTATCTCAGCATGAAAATGAAGTGGTTTGTAAAAATTGGTTGACCGTTAAAACACCGATGCAAAATCTGACCAATATACCTTATCCTCTGATTGATTTCTGCCGAGAGCAAGCGATGTAGATTCGCATACGCTATAATATATAAATAGGTGTTGGTTGTTTTTTACTGTAGTTTGCAATAAAAAATCACTTGTCACTCGTCACATTCGTCACATTCGTCACATTCGTCACTTATCATTCTTTATCCCCCTTCCCCTCAATACGTTTAACTCTGAGGGAGGCACGACCATAAGAGTCTGGTCAATAAAACCGTGGATCGGGGTTCGTGTCTCGTTCGTTTTGATGAACACCGAACACCGATTAACGAACGCCAAATGTCGAAGTCAACCCGATGGCAGCGTCTTGGGTATAAAAAACCCCCATCCGCGATACAAACGCGGACGAGAGGGGAGTTCCATGAGCTGACATGTTTTTACAGGCTAAAATTCGCTAATGTGCGAATTTTTATTTGTGGCATTGTGTCAGTCTCAAAAATCTTATCAATTAATTTTTCTTGATTTAAAGTTGGCAATAAAAAAACTTGGTGTAACCCCCGTTTGTTTTTTAAAAGCCGAATTAAATACCGCCCGATTGGCAAAGCCCGATTGCTGAGCCAGAGCTTCTACGGTGTGGTTCGAAGTAAACTCCTCAGAAATGAGTTTAATGGCCTCGCTGATGCGGTATTCATTGATGAATTTTGAAAAATTGGTCTCCAATACAGTATTAATCGCCTTTGACAAATAAGTACGGTTGGTGTCCATTAATTCTGACATCAATTGGATACTAATATTCGGATTTAGGTGGGGCTTTTCAGATTTCATCAATTGCTGAAGACTAACGATAAGCCTGTATTGTTTATCCCACTCTTCATCCCAATCGGGTTTCGTCAGGTCTTCTTTTTCCAGAATGATTTTCTTCTGAAATTTCTCTATCTGTTTGCTAATCAACTCTATTTTTGAACGATGAAGTTTGAGATAAAACCAAAACAACAAAACGAAAAGAGTTACGAGACCTAAAATACCCAATAAAACCAAGTGATAACGTTGTTTATATGTCTGTAAATTGTTTTTGGTTTCTTCATGTTCCTTTTCGGCCAAAATAATCATGGATCGAGCTATATGCTCCCTTTCTTTGTGCGAACCTTCCAATTGATCTTGTTTTTCCCGATATTTTAATGCAAGAGGAAAATTCTCCAACTTTGCGTAGATCTCTGAAAGCAAGGCGTACACATCAGGAAGAAAACGGAATTCACTGAAATGGACCGTGTCGCTTGGCAAAAGTTTTAGAACCACATCTCTGGCTGCAATTATCTCCCCCTGCCTGAACAATAGAATAGCCCGACCATACATCAACTCTTGCCATACATCTTCATGAATATTATTTTTAGGGATAGCCAATACTTCATTCATCCACTTTTCAGCCAAGGGCAAACTATCCATGGACATGGCCGCTTCGGATAGTTTTATTTTGATGTAGGCCAGGGTATTATCTCGATATGGAGTTCTGAGATATTGACCAGCTAACTCATACGATTTCAGAAACCAACGATGGGCTTCTTCGGGATCTCCTGTTTTTAATGCTATTTGT
>CAYWNI010000093.1:0-9867 GCA_964459525.1 uncultured Lentimicrobiaceae bacterium
AAATTGGCCACAGGGTCGCGCAGTTCTTTTCTCGTTTTCGAGTTTTTTGCAATAGCGGTTTCAACCTTCAATACTGTTTGGGCATGAGCCTGAGCGGTTTCAGAATTTTCGCCTTTTAGTTCAAACATTTTGGTGAGGTGATCGAGGTATTTCGTCCTCAGTTCTACTGATCTTTCATCATCGCTTAGGTAATAGCTGATGTCGGGCAGACTGATACCTCCTTGATAAAAGTTAACGATCTCCATGCTGCTATTCGACTGGTCGGCAGAGGAAAAAACGTAAAATAAAGGATATTCGCCTTTGCTGTGCATTTGTCCGATAAATCTTTGCACCTCTTCCATGGAGGCAATTGCTTCAATTTCAGCAATTTCGTTTTCGATGGCAGCCACGCCTAATTCATTTATACGAACGGTGTCCATGCCACTGTTGTAGAGGTCGCGTATTTTTTGATTGACGCTGCCTTGGCTAGCGTTTTTGTCGGCAGATACTTCATCTACCAGTGCTTTAAGTTGTTTCTGGTTGTTTTCGTAAAGGATGGTAAACGCGCCATATTGGCTATATTCGGCAGGAATTTCCGTATTTTTCATCCAGGTGCCATTCACGTACCTGAAGAGGTCATCCCCTGGCTTCACGTTTAAGTCCATGTTTGCCAAATCAATGGCTGGAGTTACAGGTGTTTTCTTCATAGTTGAATCGTTGTTGCATGAGTTTGCCCCCCAAAGTATTCCTATCGAGAGCGCAAAAATTAATAGTCTTTTCATCGTTTATTTGTCAATGTATAAAAAATTAGCGCAATTAGTGGGAAGTTGACTTTTTCATAATCAAAGTGTTAATCCCTGTTGCACGGGTTGTTATTTTATTTAGAAATGGACGGCAAAAGTACTAAACTTATAATCTATCTGAAAAACAGAATGAACTATTTCTTAAAAACATGTTCAAAGATTTTTTTGAGCCAACGAAAAGTATTTGAATAGCCCACGCTGTGGCAACCCGAATAAAATGCAAGAAGAAATGTTGGAAGTAGCAATTTGTTGTTATTTTTGCCCGAGATGAGAAAATGCTGTTTCGTATATTCACTGAAATCAGGTCGCTTTTTGAGTGAAGTGTTGTTTTTAAGTATCGTTTTAATTTTACTAAATCCATTGGTAGTTTTGTCGCAGGACAAACCTGAATGGAAAGAGGTGCGTGAGAGTGATGGCATCAAGGCGTATGTGATGAAGGTCCCCGATTTGGCTCAGAAACGAGTTAAAGTAGAGGCTGTTACAGAATCTAGCTTGTCGGCACTGGTGTCACTTATGACCGATGCTTCACGCCATAAAGACTGGGTATATGCTAACGTATATGCCGAAGTTATAGAGCAACAAGATGACTATAATTGGGTTTATTATGGGCGTAGTGATGCACCTTGGCCGGTTAGCGACCGTGATGTAGTTACCCGGGTGCACATGCAGCAAAATCAAATTACCAAAGAGATTGTTTTTGAGTCGGTTGGTGAACCTGACTATATTGATGAAAACGAAGATTTCGTGAGGATACCTATGTTACATGCCATATGGCGGTTTACGCCCTTGGGTGAGGGAAAGGTACGTGTATCCTTCGAGTTGTTGCTTGACTTGGGTGGGAATATGCCTGGTTGGGTTATAAATCTGGCATCAACAAAAGGACCTTATAACTCATTAAAAGACTTTATCGAACTCGCACAAGAGGAACCATGTAAGAGCATTTCACTTGATTATATCAAAGAGCCTACCTGGTAAATAACAAATTTTTAAAACCCTATTTCCAGGTTGAATTGATCTTTAAGTTTTTGCACTTGAGGATATTTCTCCACCAATCTTTCCATCTTTTCACGGTCTGTATAGGCTTTTTTCGGCTCGTTCTTATCAGGAATTGTCGGCACAAGCGTAATCTGGTTATTGCGAAGCTCTTTTTTTAGGTATTCAAGCAATGAAGAAATAGCTAAACTGTCTTTTGAGATAATCAGTGAATCAACCTTGTAGGTAATTACGTTTTTGTCGCCAAGTGCAGGCACGTATTTGTTTATGGCATTGGCAAAACTTGGCGATATTCCTTCATAAGTACTGCAAAAGTCTTTCCATACATTTTCGAGTTTTTCTTGGTTAAACGGATTGTTGATCACCTCTTCGGGTTTGAGATCAGAATTGTCTTTTCCGTTTTTGATGAGGTCCATGTTTTTCGAAATCGAAATGTTCCGCATGGGTTTGGCAGTGCCTGAGCTCGTTTCGGTGGGCTTTTTTGCAGGCATGGAAGACTTTGTTGGTTCTTCAGGTTCCTTCTTTTTTGGCGCTAAAACGGGAGGTTCTATTTTTGTTTCAGGAGGATGAGCTGTTTTCTCGATGGGTTTGGTAGCTGGTTGGTAAGTGGTTTTGCTTTCGCCGGCATCGCTTTTTACATGACTGGGCTTGGCGGCGCTAGCAATGGGGGCAGGCTTTTCCTGCGCTGGATAGGCAATTAAATCGGCGAGCGATAGTAGCGCTATTTCGATGTGAAGCCGTTTGTTATTGCTGGCTTTGTATTTTAAATCGTATTGATTGCAGATGTCAAGAGCCTTAAAAATAAAATCCTGATTGCACAAACCCGATTGGTGTTTGTACCTGGCTTTGAGCTGATCGCTGGCGTGCATCAGCTGAATGGTTTCCGTGTTTTTCATCACCAGCAAGCTGCGCAGGTGGTCGGCCAAACCCATTATAAAATGTTGTCCGTCAAAGCCGTTTTCAATAATTTCGTTGAAAATCAAAAGTAAATCGGGGATGTCGCGTTGCAGGATGCTTTCGGTAACTCTGAAAAAATACTCAAAATCGAGGATGTTCAGATTTTCGATAACACTTTTATAAGTGAGGTTGTTGCCGCTATAACTAACTATTTGGTCGAAAGTAGAAAGTGCATCACGCATGGCACCGTCCGATTTTTGGGCGATGGTATGCAGGGCTTCGGGTTCGGTGGCAATGTTTTCATTGTCGGCAACATATTTTAGGTAGTTGGCTGTATCTTCGACTGTTATGCGCCTAAAGTCAAAAATCTGACACCGAGATAAAATGGTGGGGATGATTTTATGTTTTTCGGTTGTAGCCAGAATAAATTTGGCATAGGCCGGTGGTTCTTCGAGGGTTTTTAAAAACGCATTAAAGGCGTTTGTGCTCAGCATGTGAACCTCATCTATGATATAAACCTTGTATTTTCCAACCTGAGGCGGAATGCGCACTTGTTCCACCAAACTGCGGATATCGTCAACAGAGTTGTTAGAAGCGGCATCGAGTTCGTGAATATTAAATGATGAACTGGTGTTAAACGAACGGCACGATTCGCACTGGTTGCAAGGTTCCAGCTCGGCATTGAGGTTGGTACAGTTGATGGTTTTGGCCAGAATACGGGCACAGGTTGTTTTGCCAACGCCACGTGGGCCTGTAAACAGAAATGCCTGGGCCAGGTGATTATTTTTAATCGCATTTTGCAAGGTAGAAGTAATGGCCTGCTGGCCAATCACCTGACGAAAGGTGGCCGGACGGTATTTTCGTGCCGATACAATAAAGTTGTCCATGTTGTTCAATTGAGAGTTCAAAAGTACTTATTTTTGACTTTTAAGGAGAAGGAGAAATGGACAATAATCAGTTTAAAAAAACCAAAAAGCTTTTTTCTGAGCACTAGGTTTAACTGGCTTTTTTTAACTACTTTTGAAAGGATGGAAAGTTTACTTATATATGTGCCAAAAAGAACCAGCCGTGTGAAATATGTTTTTAGGCTGGTTTGCAAGGAATTGCTAAAAATTCCCTATACCCTCACCACTGATCTGGATGCATTTCAGTCGGCAGATTCGGCCAAGTTCGTTTATGCCCCCAAACCATGCTCCGATGATCTTTTTGTTAAAAGCAATGGGCTTTTGTTTGAGCGGGGGATTAATACCGTTGAGCTAAATCCTTTCGACTTTGAAGGCAACAAAGCTTTTTTTCCCGTCACGTCTAAGGATTCTGTTTTGCCCTTTGATGTTTTTTCGGCTATTTTTTACCTTGTTTCCAGGTACGAAGAATACCAGCCATACGTGGCCGATCAGTATGGTCGTTTTACTGCCCACTTAAGCGTTAGCAAGCGTTTAGGGCTATTGCAGAAGCCTATAGTCAACATTTGGGTGCTTCGGATAAAGGAAATTATTTTGCAAAAATACCCTAACTTTGTTTTCCCCGTAAGGCAATTCCGCTTTGTGCCCACTTACGATATCGATTCAGCCTTTGCTTACAAACAAAAAGGTTTGGTTCGCACAATTGGGGGCTACCTCCTTGCTTTTAAAAACTTTGATTGGGCCGATAATTTGCAGCGTACACAGGTGCTCTTTGGAGGCAAAAAAGATCCGTTCGATACCTATGATTATCAGATTGACTTACAGAAGAGGTTTCAGCTTAAGCCGGTATACTTTTTCTTGTTTGGCCATTACGGACAATTTGACAAAAACATAAATACCCGTAACCGTAAATTTCGGTTTTTAATCAAGCGCATACTCGATTACGCCAAAATTGGAATTCATCCCTCGTACCGCACCAGCGAATTTCCTGAGCTTTACACAAAAGAAATTAGTGCCCTAGAAAAGGTTGTTAACAAAGAGATAAAGCGTAGCCGACAACATTTTTTGCGTTTGCTGTTGCCGCATACCTACCGTCATTTGATTGATAATGGCATCACCGACGATTATACCATGGGATATGCAGCGCTTACTGGATTTAGAGCTGGAATTTGCGATACCTATAATTTTTACGACCTTGACATGGAGGTTGAAACCAAATTGAGGGTTCACCCCTTCATGGTGATGGATGGTACGCTAAAAGACTATATGGGGTTAACTCCTGCCGATGCCATCAACCATATTTCAGCCTTGATAGACGAGGTGAGAAAAGTAAACGGGACTTTTATTTCCTTGTGGCACAACGAATCGCTAAGCGATGAAAAGCGTTGGAAGGGCTGGCGCTCTGTTTATGAAACGCTTATACAAAAAGCAGTACCTTGATGCGAGGTGTAACGACTATTATCAATACCACAATAAAATGCACAAGATTAAATTTTTAACCAACGAAAACATCAACAAACAAAAGTGGGATGCCTGTTTGACGCACGCTTTTAACGGAAATGTTTACGCCACTTCCTGGTATTTGGATGTTATACACCCCGGGTGGGCGGCTTTGGTAGAGGATGATTACGTAAGGGTAATGCCCATTCCGATCAAAAAAAAATATGGTATTACCTATGCGTATCAGCCCTTTTTTGCTCAGCAACATGGTGTTTTTTCGGTAAGCCTGCTCACTCCTGATATAGTGACTGAGTTTGTTAAACGAATTCCTGATTATATTCGTGTTATAAACTTGAACCTCAATAGTGTTAGCGCCCCCGACCCTGCGGTTTTTCCTTTTACAAAGCTGAGCAACTATATGCTCGATTTGATAAATGATTACACATTTCTTCACAACAAGTATAAAACCAATACCAAACGTAATTTAAAGCTGGCCGAGAAAAGCAATCTGACTTTGATGAAGGCATTAAATCACGAAGAGGTGATAACGCTTTTTAGAGAAAATAGAGGTAAGGGTATCAGTAGCTGGGGCGATGCGCAGTATCAGGTACTTAGCAGGCTAATGTATCAGGCTGTTTACAAAGGCGTAGGTATTACCTATGGGGTTTACAATGCCCAGAATGAGTTAATTTCAGGGGCGTTCTTTTTGCAAAAAGGAAGTCGGTTAATATTCCTCTTTTCTGGCACAAATGAGCAGGGAAGAAAAGTTTCGGCACTTACATTTTTGATTGATGCGGTAATAAAGGAATATGCTCCAGGCAAAATGATACTTGATTTCGAGGGATCTGTAAACAAAGATCTGGCTCGGTTTTATGCTGGGTTCGGCGCAAAAGAAACCTATTATTACAACCTGAAGATAAATAAGTTGAGTCCAATAGCTAAGTTTTTATTTAGGATACTTTCAAAATTTAAGTCGTAGCTAAAGCAATGTAGTTGTTAAAAGTATAAAAAAACAGGAAAGCTTGCCAGTATGCTGATGAATTCGTTTAATTTTGTTGCAAATACATACCAAGATGATTAGGGAAATAGGAAAAGAGAACACCGTTTTTAACAGATTTCTGTCAGAATTACGTGACGTTGAAATTCAAAAAGACAGGATGCGTTTTCGTAGAAATATGGAACGTGTCGGCGAAATATTTGCCTATGAGATAAGCAAAATGTTTTCGTATGCGGAAACCGAAATAGTAACTCCACTTGGCATTGCCCACATGAAACTGCCGGTTGAGAAACCCGTGCTGGCAACTATCTTGCGCGCGGGATTGCCACTACATCAGGGGTTGCTCAACTTTTTTGACGACTCGGATAGCGCCTATGCGTCAGCTTACCGCAAATATACCAAAGATGAGGACTTTATCATCAAACTCGATTATGTGTCAGCTCCGTCACTCGAAGGTAAAACGTTGATTATTAGTGATCCTATGTTAGCAACAGGAGGTTCGCTTGTGGCAGCCCTTAAAGGTTTGATGGTTAATGGTGAGCCAAAACACATACATATTGTTACCCTGTTGGCGAGCGAAGAAGGTATTTTGAAATTAAAACGACATTTTTCTTTGAAACCCTTTACGCTTTGGGTGGGTGCCATTGATGATGAACTAACTGCAAAGGCTTACATCGTTCCCGGTCTTGGGGATGCGGGCGATTTGGCTTTTGGACAAAAAGAAGATTGATATATGACTGATGTACAGTTGATAAAGGAAAACTTGCGTATTTCGCTGATCTCTATTAAGAGTCACATGATGCGCACCATCCTTACCGTTATGATTATTGCCTTTGGCATTATGGCTTTGGTAGGAATTTTAACTGCCATAGATGCGGTGGAGTATTTTCTGAACAATAATTTCGCCATGATGGGCTCCAATACCTTCAATATCCAAAATAGGGATGTACGTGTTCATATCGGGGGGAGAGGCAATAGAGACAAAGATTACGAGGAAATTAGTTATCAGCTAGCACTCGACTTTAAGAAGAGCTATAATTTTCCTGTTGTAACCTCAATTTATACCTATGGAACGGGCATTGCCACGCTGAAATTTAAGTCGGAAAAAACAAACCCAAATATTCAGGTGATGGGTGTTGATGAGAATTATCTGGCTACAGCAGGCTTGGAAGTGGAGCGTGGTCGAAATTTTAACCCCACTGAAATTGAGAATGGTAGTCCTGTTACGATTATTGGAACAGAAATTGCCAATACGCTTTTTACCGACAACGAAAATCCAATTGGACAAGTAATATCGATAGGAGCGGGCAAGTATAAGGTGATAGGCGTTTTGAAAGAGCGGGGTTCTAGCATTGGCTTTAGTGGCGATAGGAATTGTATGGCGCCGCTATCAAATGTGCGGCAGTATTTTTCGCGGCCAAACATGAATTTTAAGATAAGCGTGATGGTAGACGATCCCAACATGATGGATGCTGCCATTGGCGAGGCTACTGGCGTTTTTAGGCGTGTTCGCGACGATAAAGTTGGCTCTGACGACTCATTTAATGTAGTGAAAAGCGATAATGTTGCCAGCATGTTGATCAAGCTTACCGGAAGTATTCAGCTTGGCGCGACACTTATTGGCCTAATCACTTTATTTGGCGCAGCCATTGGGTTGATGAACATAATGCTTGTGTCGGTAACAGAACGTACGCGCGAAATAGGCATACGAAAAGCTGTAGGCGCACGCCGAAAAACCATCAGAAATCAGTTTCTGGCCGAGGCCATTGTTATTGCTCAAATTGGTGGTTTGCTGGGTGTTGTGGCTGGTATTATGATGGGGAATGCCGTTTCACTCATGACAGGGAGCGCCTTTTTTATTCCATGGTTATGGATTGTCTTAGGCATCGTTTTGTGTTTCTTTGTCGCCTTGATCTCTGGCATTATCCCAGCCAACAAAGCCGCTGCCCTCGATCCAATCGATGCGCTAAGGTATGAGTAAGTATTGCAAGAGGTCGTCGAATACTGCCTGCTGCATTTTGCTGCCCATGCCTATCTGCCTCAGGCAGGAATTACACAAATCTGTACGAATTTCTGAATCTGGCGGTTATTGCCCGTAGGGCATCCACATTAATAGGTATATTTTACTCCACATTGATTTCCCGTTAGGGAATTAACAGCATGGTTAATGTCCTACGGACAAGCTTTTGTCGTGGTTTGTTTTTCTATGGATATTAAAGCCCTACGGGCTATTCACGATCCACGATCGACTATCCACGAATCACGTTGACTTTTTTAATAACTTTGTTTCTGTCATAAAAGGTTAATTTTATTTACTCGATGAAACATATAAATGATCAGCCCACCATTCTACTCGTTGACGATAATAAGGCAAACCTGAGTTTGCTTAACGTCGTACTAAAGCATATTAATGTTAATTTAATCAGTGCTTTTTCAGGTGCTGAAGCGTTAAGAATAACTATTGGGGTGGAGCTTGCTCTTGCTATTGTTGACGTGCGTATGCCCGGAATGACAGGTTATGAGACGGCCGTAAAGCTTAACAAGGATAGATTAGAAAACAAAGTTCCTGTTATATTTCTGACAGCAAATCATTCTGATCATGATGAGGTGCTTAAGGGCTACGACTCTGGTGCAGTGGATTATATTGTTAAGCCCTTTTCTAGGCAAATATTATTGAGTAAAGTTTCCGTCTTTCTCGATCTTTTTAACCAAAAACAAACGATCCGTAGGAATACAGCGCTTCTAAATGATTCATATAAAGCTTTATCCATAGCAAATGAGCGTTTAGAAAAACGCGAACAAAAATCTTTGAAACAACAATTGTTCAATAAAGCACTCCTTGATAGTATCCCTGGAATATACTATTTATATACTTTGCCAGAGCTTAAGATGGTAGGTTGGAATAAACAGCATGAAACTATTTTTGGTTATGAGGCAAAAGAAATGCAAGGCAGATCAGTATTTGACTGGCATGCGCCTGAAAATAAAGGTATGGTATTGGAATCTTTAAAAAACTTTGATTACTCAGACCAGATTACGTTAGAAACAAAATTGTTAGCTAAAGATGGACGTGCAATTCCCTTTTTGCTGACTGCTGTTAAATTTGAAAGTGAAGGCCAACAATATCTCATTGGGGTTGGAACCAATATAACTGAGCAAAAGAAAGCAGAGCAGGCTTTACGCCAAAGCGAATCAACTCTCACCAAGGCACAACAAATAGCTCATGTGGGAAGTTGGGAGTATATATATGCTACTGATGTGATGATATGTTCTGATGAAACACTTCGGATTTTTGGCTATCCGCCTGGTGGCGTAAAGCCATCTCTCGATTTGTTTTTTAATATGACACATCCTGACGACTTCCTTTTGTTAAGAGAAAAAATTGTCAGTGTGCTGGAATTACATGTTCCGTTGAGTATCGATATGCGTATTATTCTTGAAAATGGGGAAGAACGCTTTATACATGAACAAGCTGAATTGACATATGATGACAAGGGTGAAATAGTTAAGCTCGTAGGGACAGTGCATGATATTACACAACAAAAAAAAATTGAAGAGGAGCAGAAAAAATCTTTGGAGCAACTGAAACAATTATCGGAGCATATTGAGCAAGCAAGAGAAGATGAAAGATTAAATCTATCGAGAGAGTTACACGATGATTTGGGACAAGCGTTGACTGCTGTAAAAATCGATCTGGAAATTATAAAGCAACAATCGTCTGATACAGTTGTTAAACAGAAACTTGACAATGTTAAAGCTTTGGTAGGAAATTCCATCAAGTCGGTACAGAGGATTACCTCGCAACTAAGGCCCGAAATAATTGATGACCTTTGATTGGAGGCAGCTATCGAATGGT
>CAYWNI010000094.1:0-9852 GCA_964459525.1 uncultured Lentimicrobiaceae bacterium
AGTTCTGGTGATTGAGTTCCGTAGATTCCCTTAACCCGGTTATAACATGCCATCACCGTCCAGGGTTGCGATTTTTTTACGGCAATCTCAAACGGCGTGAGGTAAATTTCGTGTAAAGTACGCGTGTCCACATCCGAATTCATGTACATGCGCATGGTTTCCACATTGTTGGCCACATAATGTTTTAATGATGTGCCCACGCCTTCACTTTGAACGCCATTGATAAAAGCAGCTCCCATTTCGCCTGACAGCACGGGGTCTTCTGAAAAGAATTCAAAATTTCGTCCACCCAATAAAGATCGTTTAATGTTCACTCCGGGGCCCAATAACACATTCACATCCAGCGCCTGGCATTCTTCGCCCAGCGCCTGACCTACTTTGTAAATCAAGTCTAAATCCCAAGTCGCGGCCAGTGCCGATGCCGTTGGAAAACAAGTAGCGGGCAATTGATCACCGTAGCCTGGTTTATTGGTGGCGGGAGCTCGTCGTACACCGTGAGGGCCATCTGACAACCAAATCCATGGAATATTTAAACGGTCGATGGGTTGTGTACTCCAATCGTCACGACCTGAACAAAGCGAGGCTTTTTCCTGAAGGGTAAGCTGCGAGATCAGTTGATCGACTTGGGTGTTGAGTTCCTTTTCAGTCATAGTTTGTGCAGTTAATAGCATGCTGCCCATCAGCATGAAGACAGCTAAGGTAAATTTTTTCATGATCGTATGTTTAGTTTTGTCGAATAGTCCATGATGAATCAGTCAAGAAGATTAGAGTTTTAATTTGCTAGGCTCATCAAAAGCAACCGTTTCTTTTAAAATGATTTTTTGTTCCAAATTGTCCACACGCAATACAAATTCTCCTTGTTCTGCTACCAGTTGATTTTGTTGATTATAAAACGAAAGATCGCGTGGGGTGATTTCAAAAGTAATGGTTTTTATTTCACCAGGTTCCAGATTGATTTTTTCAAATCCTCGCAAGCGTTGGTTGTCGGGAGAAATACTGGCATACAGGTCAGAAGAAAACAACATGACGACCTCTTTACCGGATCTGTTTCCGGTATTTTTAACATTTACAGATACTTGAATATTTCCTTCAGGCGATAGTTCAGTTCTGTTCAATGTTAAGTCGCTGTATTCAAAAGTGGTATAACTGAGGCCACGGCCAAACTCATATTGAATAGCCACTTGCGATTCGTAATCGTATAAACCTTCCATTTTCTCCTGTTTTTCGGCAGGTTTATAATCGTAGGTAATGAGGGAGTTGGGGAACATCGGGTAGGTGTATGGAAGTTTTCCGCAAGGATTAACATCTCCAAAAAGTATTTCTGCTAGGGCATCTCCACCAAAGTTGCTGGGAAGATAGGTCTGCACCACAGCAGCCATTTTTTGCTCAAACTTACTGATCAATCGTGGACGACCTTCATTTAGAATCAGAACAACAGGCTTACCTGTTTTGGCCAATGACAATGCCAATTGAGTCTGGTTTTCAGAAATATATAAATCATGCAAATCTCCGGGCTTTTCGCAATAGGTGTTTTCACCCAGAAATAGAAGAATATAGTCCACTCCTTTGGCAGCTTTGACCGCAGAAGCTATATCGATGTTGATTTCTTCATAATATTTGCCCTGCATATCGTAGGAAACTCCTGCTTCAAACACCACATTTTTCTTTCCAATTTTGTTTTGAATGGCTTCGAGAAAGGTGTTGTAATGCTGGGTAAATTTTTCCACTTTTTCACCTTGCCAAGAATAGGACCAGCCCCCATTCATGGTGCGCATGGAGTTGGCATTTGGGCCTGTCACCAGTACTTTGGCTGTTTTTTTCAATGGTAAAATTTGGTCGATGTTTTCAAGTACGGTAATGGATTCCAATGCGGCTTCCAGCGAGAGTTCTTCGTGTTTTTTACTACCAAATTCAGGATAGTCCTTGTACGAGGTAGTGGGATGTTCAAACAATCCGAGTTCCAATTTTAATTTTATTATCCGCGAAACAGCGTCATCAATGCGACTCATGGGGACCTCGCCTTCATTTACCAGTTCGATGAGGTATTCACAGAATTTCATGCTATAGGGCACCATCGACATATCGATACCGGCGTTGATGGCCAGTTTTACGGCTTCTTTGGGTGAGGAGGCAAACTTATCACGTTTGTAAAGATTGTCAATATCGGCCCAGTCGGTAACGATCAATCCTTGAAATCCCATTTCGTTTCGTGCCAGTTGGGTCAGGATATCGTAGCTGGCATGCACAGGAATTCCATTAATCAGCCCTGAGTTGATCATGATTGTTTTAGCTCCGGCATCCATGGCTGACTGGAAAGAGGCAGCATGACGTTCTTTGAGTTCACGTACTGAGATTTCCAAAGGATTTCTGTCTTTACCGGAATTTGAGTTGTAGGCCAAAAAATGTTTCAAGCAGGCTGCTGCATGAAATTTATCGATATCGACCGCATGTTCACCTTGCATGCCATTAACGGCTGCTTCACCCAAGGTACGACACACCAAAATATCTTCGCCATAGGTTTCCCAAAAGCGTGGATCGCGTGGATCGCGACCCAGATCCTGAACGGGAGCAAAATTCCATGGAATGCCCGAAGCGCGCATTTCGTAGGCTGTCATTTGGTTAAGGCGTTTCACCAACTCCGGATTAAAAGCAGCTCCCTGATTAATTTGTTGTGGAAATAGCGTTCCGCCGACGGTATAAGTAGTGCCATGAATGGCATCTACACCATATAGCAGTGGAATACCCGTTTCGGCTATCGCTATTTCCTGAAGTTGATCGATGATTCGGTTCCACTCCTGAGGAGTTTGTGCGTGATTATTCACAGTGTTTAATACTGATCCTAATTTACAAATTCTGAAAGCGCTATCCAATTTTACCGGGTCGAGCTTGATGGGGAGCGTGGCTTTGTCATGTGATTTACCCACCGACAATGTTCCTAAAGTGAGTTGGGTCATTTGGCCCACCTTTTGTTCCAAGGTTAATGAGGCCAGCAATTCCTTTACTTTTTGGTCCGTTTTATCCATGGATTTCGATTGGTTATTTGTCTGACAGCCATTAATCCCCACAAAAGTGGTTAAAATTGTCAGGAAAAAGGTGAGTTTATTTTGCATCTCAATTCGGTGTTTTTAGTTCATCACTATTTCATCAAAAGGACAGTTACCTCATAGGTTTTACCCTTTTCAGGTTGAGGTAGTGTATTTCCTTCCACAGGGAATCCATTTGAGGCCATTATTACCTTGTCACCACCTTTGTTCAGAATGTTTATGTTATAGGTGGCTCCCCTGAATTTACGTGTTACTTTCATTTCGGTAATGGTTGCCGGTAATTTCGGGTCGACAATCAATCCTTTATAATCGGGACGGATTCCCATGATATACTGGCTTACTGTGAAAAAATTCCAGGCAGCTGTTCCGGTCAACCAGGAATTTTTGGCTTGTCCGGGAGTGGCGGCATCTTTTCCAGCGATCATTTGTGAATAAACATAAGGTTCTGTTTTATGCAATTCACTGATGTCTTCCAGATAAGCGGGAGCAATGCGGGTATAGTAATCGAAAGCTTTTTCGTTGTTGCCCAGCATGGCCTCGGAGATGATAATCCATGGGTTGTTATGGCAAAAAATGCCTGCATTTTCCTTGTATCCGGGAGGATAACTCGTGATTTCACCCAGGTTGAGGTGGTATTGGGTGAATGCCGGGTTAACCAAAACGATACCATAGGGTGTCGCCAAACGTTTTTCAACCTGATCGAGGGCCTTCTGTGCCCGACCATCTTCATGACCAATACCTGCCATTACACAAAAGCCCTGCGATTCGATGAAAATCTTTCCTTCTTCATTTTCTCTGCTACCCACTTTCTTTCCGTAAAAGTCGTAAGCCCTTAAAAACCAGTCACCATCCCAACCATGGTTATCAATGGCCATTTTCATGTTTTCGAGATGCAGGTGCGCTTCTTTGGCTTCATCCTTAAAACCTGATAATTCACAGATGCGCAGGAATTCTTTTCCGTAAAGGATGAACATACCTGCAATCATCATGGATTCGGCTTGTCCGCCACTCTTATTTTCAGTGGTCTGGAATGATTCTCCGGGAGTTTCCGAAAAGCAGTTCAGGTTGAGACAATCGTTCCAGTCGGCACGGCCAATCAAGGGCAAACCATGAGGGCCTAAATTATTGACTACATGATAAAATGATCGTTTGATATGTTCAAACATGGAGTAGCCTTCACCTTCATTATTAAAGGGAGCCATAACTTCGAGCATTGACCAGTCGCCGGTTTCTTTGATGTAAGCCGAGACTGATTCGATGAGCCAAAGGGGATCGTCGTTGAAGTTACCTCCAACGGCACTATTGCCTTTTTTTGTCAAAGGTTGATATTGATGAAACGCACTTCCATCTTCCAACTGGGTGCTAGCCAAGTCGATGATGCGTTGACGCGCTTTATCAGGCATCATGTGAACCATGCCAATGATGTCCTGGTTCGAGTCGCGGAAGCCCATACCACGGCCAATGCCTGACTCGAAATAGGAAGCACTGCGTGAGAAGAAATAGGTGATCATGCATTGGTATTGATTCCAGATATTGACCATGCGGTTCATTTTCTCATCCGGACTATCAACCTGCAAATGTCCCAAAAGGCTCTCCCAAAAAACGCGCAGCTCTTCAAAAGCCAGATCCACCTGTTGAGTAGTTTTAAAAGCTTTAATCATCTCATGAGCCTTGTGCTTATTTATGACGTTGGGAGCTTCGAATTTTTCCTCTTGATCATTTTCTACATATCCCAAAACAAAAACCAGATCGTGCGATTCTCCCGGTTTGAGTTCTATTTCAATGAAATGTGAAGCGATGGGTGACCAACCATGAGCGACGGAATTGCCTGCCTTTCCTTCCGAAACCATTTCCGGTTCGTTAAATCCGTTGTACAGTCCCAAAAAGCTTTCTCTGTCGGTGTCGAACCCCTGAATGGGTTGATTGACGGAGTAAAACGTGTAGTGATTCCGACGTTCGCGGTATTCGGTTTTGTGGTAGATGGTTGAATCTTCCAATTCCACTTCTCCGATATTGAAATTACGTTGGAAGTTGGTCATGTCGTCCATTGCATGGTAAAAGGCCCATTCCACAAATGAATGCAATTTGATACTTTTGGTTACAACACCTTCGTTTTTGAGTGTTACTTTCTGGATTTCCCCATCAAAACCCATGGGGACAAAATACAACACCTCAGCACTCAGGCTGTTCAGCTTTCCTGTAATTTTTGAGTATCCCAATCCATGGCGACACTCATAGTGATCGAGTGGTGTTTTTACCGGTTTCCAGCCTGGCGACCAAATACTTCCACCATCGTTGATGTAGAAGTATTTTCCTCCATCATCTGCAGGGGCACTGTTATACCGATATCGGGTTAATCGGCGTAAGCTGGCATCTTTGTAAAAGCTATAGCCTCCGGCGGTATTCGATATAATGCTGAAGAAATGTTCGTTTCCCAAATAGTTTATCCATGGATATGGAGTTTTGGGATTGGTAATAACATATTCTTTATTGTGATCATCAAAGTGTCCAAATTTCATGTTGCTAATTTTCTGTTAGTCGTTGGGCAACTTGTCCCACCAATTGGTTTTTAAAAAAACTGAAGTAATAATTACCACCGCAAGGGCAATGCCCAATTCCATCCATTGGAGCAGGACAAGGAATACAGGTGTGGCAATAATGGCTGTTTGCCAGATGATACCGACAACGATATTGATCAGGTCAGACTTAAAATTACTGTTCGATTTGAAAGTAGGGTCGTTTGCTATTACACGTTCTTTTACCGGTTTCCAAAATCCCCAAGGGCGAACATTTTTGTAAAATTTATCAAGTACAGCTTCGTCGGTTGCGGGCTGAACGAATGTTCCAATGGCGCATCCTGCCAAAGAAGAAAGCAATAACAAAGGGAAATAATACAATTCAAGTGTTTCATGAAAAACGAGGGGAAAAATGAGAGCGGGTATTAATCCGGCCAGCATACCCCAAAAGTAACCGTGTCCATTGAAACGCCACCAATACCATTTTAATACGTTGGAAGCCACGTAGCTACCCCAAAGGGCAGACACAATCCATTGCAATAAACTGTTGACGTCTTTGGCAAAAATCCCCAGGATCACACTAAAGATCATGATCATAACGCCTACCAGGTAGTTGGTGTTGCGGATTTGTTTGTTGGAGGCATCTTTTTTTACTTTGAGGTAGATGTCGTTTACAATATAGGCTTGTGCTGCGTTGAGCGTTCCTGCGAAAGTTGACATAAAGGCAGCAAGTAGTCCGGCCAGCAATAAACCTGTTAACCCCACCGGAACGAACTGACTGATTGCAGAAGGCAAAATTTGTTCAAAATCAACTTCACCGGCCACAAGTAGGTTGAGCTGGTCGTAATAAAGTACTGCCAATACCACAAAACCTGTAATCATAAAGTAGCGAACAGGATTTAGGATGAGCGAAACCATACCACTCATTTTTGCGGCTTCTTTGGGTGATTTAGTGGAAAGAATCTTTTGCATGTCGTAATTTGGCGCCGGACCGGCGGCACTAACCAAGAATCCTTTGAATAGCATCATCATAAAAAAGATGGTAAAAAGTGAAAAACCATCTTCTTTTATTTTTTGATTAACTTCGGGGATGATGTTGCTCCAGTCGAGATCGAGTTGCCAACCAAACCACAGGGAATACCAGTTTTCAGGAACAAGTAAAGTGTTGTCGGCCAATGTATTCATGGCAATTACTCCAATAATAAGCGATGAAACCGTCATGATTGCATACTGCAGTACATCGGTCCAAACAATACTCATCATACCACCTAGAACGGCATAAAATGTGGCGAACAAGGTGAAAACGAGTCCGTAAACGTGTGGAATGTATTCCGGAGCGATGATATTTGGATTCATTCCAACCAGTTGACAAACGTAGTCCCAAGGAATAAAAATCATCATGAATTTGCCTAAACCGATAAAGCCATAGGCTAAAAAACCAAGGCAACTGATTAAGGCATATACCACAACAATATTGTGTGATAAAAAGGCTCCTTTTCCGGTTCCGAAGCGGGTTTGAATCCATTCGGCCCCTGTAGTTGCATTAGATCGGCGCAGCCAAATGGACAGAAATACCATGAGAAAAATCTGGTTAAACACCGGCCAAAGCCATGGAATCCAGATGCTTTTTAATCCGTAGACAAACCCCAGTGTAACCAGCCACATGGTGCCTGAAATATCGAACATGCCCGACGCATTGGATAATCCAAGCATATACCAAGGCAATTCATTTCCGCCAAGCAAATAGGATTTTTTGTTTTTTTGAGCTCTCTTCTTCAGGAAAAATCCAATGGCAATGGTCGCCAGGAGATATATCCCAATGATAAGAAGGTCAATGAAGTGTAGGTTCATAAGCATTACTTTGTTACGAGAATAACACACCCGCCCAAAAATCAGGATTTCAACCCCCACATTTTCAAACAATTAAAAGCAATATTTCCGAATATATCAAATAGAAAAGTCAAACTTTTCCTTTTTTGTTCTAAGGTAAACATCCTTGCTGAAGATATACACCTGAGCTGGCTTATGAGCCACGCCAGTTTGTTTTTCATCCAGCGGGATGAGGTATTTCATTTGAGCCACCTTTTTTCTAAAATTTCGGCGATCCATTTTTGTGCCTAGAATGGCTTCATACAATCTTTGTAACTGGGTCAAGGTAAATTTTTCAGGCAATAATTCAAAGCCTATGGGCTCTCTGCTGAGCTTAACGCGCAAACAGGATAAAGCCTTATCGATAATTTCTGCATGATCGAAACCCAGTTCTGGTAATTCATCAACCGGAAACCAAATAGTTTCCTGATGTTCCTGATCTGGAACCACCGTTAAACTGTCCACCAAAGAATAATATCCTACCGAGATGACATGTTCAGTAATCATCGGAAACATCTTCGTCACCCAGAGCTGATCCTTTTGACCTTTCATACGCTCTAAGCTGCCGAAAGTATAAAACTGCTCTAGGTAAATATTGCTTAATCCCGTTTTGTCGCTTAGCACACGAGCCGCCGCCTCGTCCAGATTTTCTCCGACCAAAACGTGGTGACCCTGTACGGTATAATCGGCAAAAACCACCTCTCCAGTATCAGGGTTACTTAACTGACGCTTGGTTAACAATACATTAAGAGTATTATAATCAAAACCAAACACCACACAGTCAACAGATAAGTTGGGAATAATAGATATCATATTCAATAGTGTATTTATAACACATTGCAAATGTAATGCTTTTTATATGACCAACCGTAATGTATTTTAATAAAACTAAAATATTTCAATTTTTAATAGCCTATATAATAGGTGCTTACAATTTATTTATTTAGACTTTGTATAAATAACAATTTATTTGTTAATAAATGTTTAAATATCTAAAATAATGTTATAGTTTTGTTCGTGTCTTTTATACACTATGATATAAATACTGAATTCCAATTATATAAATGCTTTAATAATACTAATGAGTAAATAATACATATTAAGACGACTTTCCGAATGGTCATTCTTTTTTGTTTAGGACGATTACCAATAATTATTCAATAAAATAACAATAAATTAAATGTTTAACTTATGAAAGCAGATTTTTACCATTTCCTAAGATTGGACACCTTCACTAAAAAGATTCTGTTTTTAACAGGAATGCTTTTGGTGAGTGTATCAATTACATTAACTGCTCAGCAGTCGTACACCTATTCGGGTACGGTATTCAACAACATGGGTGAACCCATTCCAGGCGTCAATGTTATCGAGAAATCCACCAGCAATGGAACAGTAACAGATCTCGCTGGTCATTTCCAGCTGACCTCTGTAAATCAAAGCCTGACACTTACTTTTTCGATGGTAGGTTTTTCAACTTTTGAAAGCGAATTTACTCCAGGAAAAGATATTGAAGTGTCCTTGGTAGAGGATATTGTCGGACTTGATCAGGTAGTTGTGATTGGGTACGGTACACAAAAACGTGCCAACATAACGGGAGCTATTTCGAAACTCGATGCCACTCAATTAACCGAAGTGCCTGTAACCAACGTTGCTGAGGCATTACAAGGCCGCCTTGCCGGTGTTAATGTAACCAGCAATTCAGGTTCACCAGGAGCTGCCCTCAAAGTGGTGATTCGTGGAGTTGGAACTAACGGTAGTACTCAACCACTTTATGTTGTAGATGGTATCAGGACTACCAACATCGACAACATTGAACCTTACGACGTTGAATCTCTTGAAGTATTAAAAGATGCTGCTTCTGCTGCCATTTATGGAGCTGATGCTGCCAATGGAGTAGTTTTAATTACAACTAAAAAAGGAGTAAAAGGCGAAGGCCAAATTCATTACGATTTTGAAATTGGGTCACAAAGCATTGGAAGCTACACACAGCCAATGGATGCATCCAGTTATGCTACATGGGTAAACGAAGCCAACGTAGGGGTCACCATACCCACAAATAGTGCCATTAACACCAATTGGATGGAAGAGTTAAAAACAAATGCTACCATTCAAAAACACCACTTGTCGTTTAGCGGCGGAACTGATAAAGGCACCTATTATATATCAGGCACCTATCAAAACTCAGATGGTGTTGTAGGCGGAAGCAAAGCCAAATACCAACAGGTAGCCTTGCGCACCAATATCGAGCAAGAGGTTAAACCATGGCTCAAGGTGGGAACCAACTTAGGCTATAGCCATTTCCAACGCGAAGCCATTGCTGAAAACAGCGAATTTGGTGGAGTAATTTCTTCCGGACTTATGATGGATCCACTAACCCCTGTTGTATATGAAGGCGCTTTACCTCAATTTGCTCAGGACGCTTT
>CAYWNI010000095.1:0-9848 GCA_964459525.1 uncultured Lentimicrobiaceae bacterium
GTGCTTTTTGATAAGTACAGTGTATTACAGCGCCATCCTGAATATTTACGTTGTTGCCAATGCGTATGCTGTGCACATCGCCGCGCACAACAGCATTAAACCATACACTGCAATCGTCGCCCATAATTACGTCACCCGTTAAGGTTGCATTGTCGGCGATAAAGCAGTTTTTCCCCCATTTGGGTTTTATTCCTTTTACTGATCTGATGGTTGGCATATCAATTAATTTTTGGTGAAGTATTTTTGTTTAGCGAGGGTGGGTAGTCTAGACTATAATGCAAGCCAATACTTTCTTTGCGTCGCAAGGCGAGTTTAATTACGATGTAGGCTACATTAATCATGTTTCTAAGTTCACAAATGGGTTCCGAAAGGATCGATTTTTTGTATAGGTCTTCCGTTTCCTGATAGATGATGGCAAGTCTGTCGAAAGCCCTTTTTAACCTTAAGTCGGAGCGCACGATGCCGACATAATTCGACATAATCGACTGCAATTCTTTTCTCGATTGGGTAATGAGGATCATCTCTTCGTTTAAAATCAGTCCTTCATCGTTCCAGTCGGGTACATCTTCGTTGAAACCAACGCTGTTGATGTAGCCTGAAGCTTGTAAGGCAGCTCGGTGCGAAAATACTGCAGACTCCAGCAATGAGTTGGAAGCTAGCCTGTTTGCTCCATGAAGTCCTGTGCTGGCCACCTCGCCTGAGGCGAATAGCCCGTGGATGTTTGTTTGCCCGTAAGCATCGGTAACAATACCGCCACAGCTGTAATGTGCTGCCGGCACCACAGGAATCATGTCTTTCGTAATGTCGAGACCGATGCTCATACATTTGGCGTAAATAGTAGGGAAATGATTTAGTATTTCCGTTTTTTGTATCGACCGTGCATCGAGGTAAACAAATTCGTCGCCGGAGAGTTTCATTTCGTTGTCGATGGCGCGGGCAACAATATCTCGTGGCGCCAGCGAGCCCATCGGGTGGTATTTTTCCATAAAGGGGACTCCGCTTTTATCCTTTAATACAGCTCCCGATCCACGCATGGCTTCGGTAATTAAAAAGGAGGGCTTTTCTCCTGGATTGTAAAGTGAGGTAGGGTGAAACTGAACAAACTCAAGACTTTTTACAATTGCTTTTGCTCGGTAGGCCATAGCAATGCCATCGCCGGTAGCAAAAACCGGGTTGGTGGTGGTTTGATAAATATTGCCGATGCCTCCTGTCGCAATCATGGTGGTTTTAGCCAGAATTGTTTCTATGGAGTTGGTTTTTTTATTCAGGGCATAAACCCCATAACACGCTATGTCGTTGTGTATCTGTTTCACAAGCCGGCCCAAATGGTGCTGTGTTATCAAGTCAATTGAAAAATAGTTTTCAAGAATGGTGATATTGGGGTGGTTTTTCACCTTTTCGCTAAGCGCCCTTTGTATTTCAAAGCCCGTGTTGTCTTTGTGGTGTAGTATGCGGAATTCAGAGTGCCCGCCCTCTTTAGCAAGAGCGTATTTGCCTGTCGATTCTTTGTCAAAATGTGTTCCCCATTCTATGAGTTCTTTTACCCGTTCAGTGCCTTCGTTTATGGTAATTCTTACAATATCTTCGTTGTTGTGGCCTGATCCTGCATTCATTGTGTCAGCAAAGTGCTTTTCGTAGTTGTCGGGGGTGTACATAACCGCAGCTATGCCGCCTTGTGCGTAGCTTGTGGCGGTATCCTCCATTAACGATTTGGAGAGCAAATATACACTGCCTTTGTCGGCTACTTTTAGGGCGTATATTAGCCCGGCCATACCTGTGCCAATTACTAAAAAATCAACTTCTCGGTGCATAACTTTAGTTTTTGCAAAGGTAGTGTAACCTGTATATCTGAATGAAAAAAAGATGTGACTTTCTTCTCCCTGCTAGCGCTTAACCACGCTATAACGCCGTAAAACAAGAGCAGCTGGAAAAGCACCCAAAGCGAATATGGCAGCCATTTTTATGGTGGTGTCTAACCCAATCAAATCGCCTAAAAAACCTGTCGAAAGTACAGCGATGGCGTTGGTAACAAAATTTACTGTGGTAAACCCGGCGTTCATCATGGCAGGTTGTTTGCCTCCCTGCTCAAGCACCAATGCCAGCAGGATAGGACTTGTGGCATACAGCAGCATGCCCAAAATAACCAACAACAACATTTGCACGACAAATCCTGAATAAACAAAGACCAACATGGTCAAAGGCGCGCTTATTGCCAGAAATATGAGTGTTTTAAATCGGCCAATACGGTCGGAGATTCCTCCTGAAATAAAACTACCAACAGCTGCCGAACCTTGCAGAACAGAAAGCGCTATTGCTCCGGTGAGGAGGCTGTTGCCTTGTAGCCCCAGATATGTAGGGAGAAATGTAGCCATTGAGGCTTTCATTACCGAGCGGAAAAGCATGTAGAAGGCAAGTCCCAGAAAAAACGGAGCATATTGTTTTAAAGTTTGAATCCAGTTGGTGGCACTTACTGAGCTTTGTCCAATGGTTTCAAATCGTTTTTTTTCGAGCATTACATGGAGCAAAAAGCTGAAAATAATAGCTGGGAAGATAAGCCTCCATGTTCCTTCGAGCGACCACCAGCCTACGGCAGCAACAATGAGCACTGGCCCAAGCATCCGCGCCCCCTCTCCGCCAAGCATATACCAGCTCATGCCTTTTCCGGTTTGTTTCCCGCTATAATAGCGAATGATTACAGGAGCAGGTACATGAAAAAGTGCTGAGCTTATTCCAATAGTTATAAGCAATGCGGCCAAAATGGCCAGATTTGGGGCTAATCCCAGCAAGCTACCACAAATTGCCGTTACCAATGGGGTAAAAATAATGAGTAACCTCCACGGAAGCTTGTGGGCAACTGCTCCAATAAAAAGGCTGAGTAACGAAGGTAGGTTTTGTAACATGAGCAACCCGCTGGCAGCTGTAAGCGACAGATTAAATTTGCTGATTATTAGCGGAAGCAGAGGGGGTAAAAAACTTGAGTAGATGTCGTGCAGAAAATGTGCCATCGACAAAACAGCAACTTTCGGCCAATTGAACAGTCGATCGATTACGAGGTTATTTTTGATTTTAATGGTTATTTAGCAACAATTCATTTTTCGTGTTATTATAAGCCGAGCAGCACTTCTGTGGGCGACTTACTGCCAAATAGCATGTTTTCGGGATGCTCAAGCAGCTCCTTTATTTTAACTAAAAACCCTACCGATTCTTTGCCATCTATTATGCGGTGATCGTACGAAAGTGCAATGTACATCATAGGGTGAATCTCAACTTTTCCGGCAACGGCAATAGGTCGTTCAACAATATTATGCATGCCCAGAATAGCACTTTGTGGCGGATTGATAATGGGGGTAGACATCATGCTGCCAAAAACGCCTCCGTTGGTGATAGTAAAAGTTCCTCCCTGCATTTCGTCAATTGTAAGCTTGTTGTCGCGTGCCTTTACTGCCAACACTTTGATGGCACTTTCAATTTCGGCTAGACTAAGCATTTCGGCATTGCGAACCACAGGAACTACCAATCCTTTTGGGCCGCTTACGGCGATGCTGATGTCAACATAGTCAAACATTAAAATCTGCTCATCGTTGATTTGCGAATTTACCTGAGGGAAAAAGGCCATGGCTTCCGTAACCGCTTTTGTGAAAAACGACATGAAACCTAGTCCTACTCCATGTTTTTCTTTAAACACCTCTTTGTACTTGGCGCGCAGGTTCATTATAGGAGTCATGTTAACCTCGTTGAAGGTGGTTAACATAGCAGTTTCATTTTTCACTGAAACCAGTCGCGACGCCAGTTTTTTACGTAAAGCACTCATGTTGGTGGCTTTCGTTTCGCGCGTTCCTTTCCAATAACTTGCTGGCTGTATTGTTGTAGCGTCGGGGGCTGCTTGGTCTTTGTTTTCTAAAAAGAAATTAACATCCTTCGTGGTTATCTTGTTGTGTTTGAAAAAATTCAGGAAATCATCTTCAGACACCGCGTTTGCTTCCATTAGTTTTTTGGCCAATGGCGACAAATGAAGGTCGTGTTTTTTATTGCTTTCCGGCTTTGCCGATGGTTTGGTTTCCGAAACACTGCTGGTTGTTTTTGCAGGTGTTTCTTTTGGCTTTTCGGGAGTTTTTTCTGCTGAAGGAGCAGGTTTTTCAACCGCAGTGCCAGCAGCTTCTGTATCTATGGTTGCAATTACCGAGTTAACTTCAACCATTTCACCTTCATCCTTAAGGATGGTTATTTTGCCATCTGCACCGGCAGCAACACTTAACGTGGCTTTGTCAGAGTCAATCTCTACTACGTCGTCGTCAGAATTAACTTGCTGTCCATCAGTTACTAGCCAGCTGGCTATCTGAACTTCGTTGATGGATTCTCCCGGTGAGGGCACTTTTATTTCTACAATCATTTTCCTGTTTTTTAACAAAGGTAGTACATCATTTTTATACTATAGCAATGGCCTAACGCCACTGTGGTATTTGGAGTCCATTTTATCAATGTTCAATTCTTCGAGTTCTTTTTCAAACTGCTTCCATTTATTGCCAATACAAGCCATTTCGCATGACTGTTCCAAATAGGGGCAATTGCACTCGTCCATAACTTTGTCGAGTATTTTCTGTTTGCGAATGACATGAAATTTCCCGGAACCGGTGGCAGGACTTCCACTGGCGGGACGTGCAACAAGTTTTATGGTAACATGATTGGCAAGGGAGGTGTAGATGAAGTTCCAAGCACCCATGTTCGCAGGTTCTTCCTGTGCCCAAATTGTGGTTTTGGCATTGTGGTATTTTTTACCAATTGCCAGAACTTTTTCAGTTGGGAATGGATACAGCTGTTCTATACGTACAAGGGCAATGTCCTTTTTGTTGAGTTTTTCTCTTTCCTCAAGCAAATCGTAATAGATTTTACCATTGCAGAAAACTATTTTTTTTACATTTTCGATATTAACAGTTTCATCATCAATTACTTCTTTAAAACCGCCTGCTGTAAAATCGCTGGTGTTGGATACACAAAGCGGATGACGCAAAAGGCTTTTCGGTGTAAAAACGATAAGTGGTTTGCGGAATGGACGGTACAATTGGCGGCGTAGCAAATGGAAAAAATTGGCCGGGGTTGTACAGTTAGCCACCTGAAAATTGTTTTCGGCAGCCAAGGTGAGGTAGCGTTCCATTCTGGCGCTTGAGTGCTCGGGGCCCTGTCCTTCGTAGCCATGTGGCAACAGCACCACCAAATCATTCATTACATTCCATTTGTCCTCGGCACTGCTAATAAACTGGTCGAATATTACCTGTGCAGTATTGGCAAAATCGCCAAACTGAGCTTCCCAGATGGTTAGTTTGTTGGGCGAGGCCAAAGCATAGCCATATTCAAAACCCAGCACGCCGTATTCCGACAAGTTCGAGTTAAAAATATCGAATCGGGCCTGATTGTCACTGATGTGGTTGAGTGGTACGTATTTTTCTTCTGAGTCGTCGATTCGCAGAACAGCATGGCGGTGCGAAAAAGTTCCCCTTTCCACATCTTGTCCGCTCAGGCGCACAGCAAAACCTTCTTGTAACAGACTTCCGTACGCCAGTAACTCGCCCATAGCCCAGTCGAATGTATTGTCGTCCAATACCATTTTGCGCCGCTGTTCCTGCAAGCGTATGGTTTTTCTAAAGAAGTTTTTTCCTTCTGGCAGGTCGGTTATCTTTTCTGTAATTAGTTGTAAATCTTTCTTTTTGATGGCAGTGTCAGGCGAGTTCAGGAAATCATCGTCTGTTGCTCTGCGTATATCTTTCCAGGTTTCGGCCAGAAAGTTGTTAATGGTAGTACGTTTGTGGTCATGGGCTTTCTCCAGGTTAGCCTCCAGTTTTTCGTTAAATTGTTTTTCTTCGAGTTCGCATTGTTCAGCAGAAATAACGCCTTGATTTATAAGCTGTGTTTTGTAAAGCTCGTAAGGATCTGGATGTTTTTCGATGGCTTTGTAGAGCACAGGTTGGGTAAATCGGGGTTCGTCTCCTTCGTTGTGGCCATAGCGGCGGTAACACAAAATATCTATAAAAACATCTTTATGGAACTTGTTTCTGAATTCCATTGCGGTTTGTATGGTATAAACCAAAGCCTCTGGGTCGTCGCCATTTACATGGAAAACAGGTGACAAAGTAATTTTGGCAATATCGGTACAGTAAGTACTCGACCTCGCATCCAGATAATCTGTGGTAAACCCAATTTGGTTGTTGATAACCAGGTGAATAGTGCCTCCGGTTGAATAGCCTTTTAGGTCTTGCATTTGCAACACTTCGTACACCACGCCCTGCCCGGCAATGGAAGCGTCGCCATGAATTAATATAGGTGCAATCATGGTGGCGTCACCGTGATAAATTTCGTCGATTTTAGCCCGGGTAATGCCTTCAACAACCGGATTTACAGCTTCCAGATGCGAGGGGTTGGGCGAGAGGGTGAACTTGATTTCTTTTCCGTTGGTTGATTTTCTGTTTACGGTATAGCCGAGGTGGTATTTTACGTCGCCCAGAAGTGCTTCGTCGTCATATTCAACGCCCTCAAATTCAGAGAAAATAGCCTGATAAGGTTTCCTCATGATATTGGTGAGCACGTTGAGCCTCCCGCGGTGTGGCATGCCGATAACAAACTCCTTAATACCCAGTTCAGAACCTTTTTCCATAACCGCATCTAGCGCAGGAATAAGCGATTCGGCGCCTTCTAAAGAAAAACGTTTTTGTCCTGGGAATTTTTTTTGTAAAAATTTCTCAAAATACACCGCCCTCAACAACTTGGTTAGGATGTATTTCTTTTCTTCGGGATTGAAGTTGGGGTGGTTTTGTGTTTTTTCGAAACGTGTTTGCAGCCAATTTACAATTTCCAGATCACGGATAAAAAGATACTCTACGCCAATGTTCCGGCAGTAGGTTTCTTGCAAAAAACTAATGATGTCGCGTAATTTGGATTTGCCAATGCCAACTTTTTCGCCGGCATAAAAAAACTGATCCAGGTTTTTTGCTGTGAGCCCGTAGTTCTCTATGTCTAAGGTCGGAAGATAGGTGCGGCGTTTGCGCACAGGATTGGTCGTGGTAAAAAGATGACCACGGCGGCGGTAATCGTTTATCAGGTTGATGACATTAAACTCATCCGAGGTGCTGTGGTTGCCGGGAAGCACAGGGTATTGTTTTTGAGCCAGATCGAAACCGGCAAAAAAAGCACGCCAACTGCTATCGACGGACTCTGGACTGGTAAGATACTCTTGATATAGAGATTCGATTACGGCCGGATCGGCATGGTGAACAAAGCTGTAGTTATCCATGTATTGCTGCTAAAGTTAGTAAGAACAAAGTTAACGAAAGTATCTACACAAACTTAATTTAGATTGTTTATAAATAGGATTCTGGAGTAAAAAAAACCCCGACCGTTACATGCAAAAAGTAACGGTCGGGAGCATTTTGACAGGATGTTTATTATTCCGGGTGAATTGCTTCAACAGGACAAACATCTGCGCAAGCACCGCAATCTGTGCAAAGATCAGGATCAATAACATAGATATCGCCTTCAGAGATAGCCTCTACAGGGCATTCGTCGATGCATGTGCCACAAGCTGTGCAATCATCATTAATTTTATAAGCCATAACGCTAATTGTTTTATTGAAAATAATATTCGGTGCAAATATAGCTATATTGTTTTTAGAAAGGTTTTAAAATAGGTTCTTTTTGGTGGTTTTAGGTCAAGGTTTTTTTAATGATTATCTAATAGTGTTTTCTGTAGAAAAAAGTTGAGCTTAATTGGGGTCGTTGTTTCCATCGTTATTTTCCATTTACGACGAGATAAAGACTTCCCCAAATAAGAAGTTTATAATTCAGATGATTTGTGAAAACCTAGACAGTTTGTTGTCGAAAATTAGCACAATTGAAAATACCCGATTGCATGAGCTTTGAATTAGGCCTGCAACTGATATCATTTGGAAAATCTTGAACGGAATTAAATCGGCAGATAAATAATTTATAATTTAGTCTGATTCTATTTTATCATTAAAACCTAAATGTCTTCATTATCGAAATTTGCTAATATATTGTTATTCAGTCGTTAGTAAATCTTCGCAATCGTTTACGGATATAGAGCGGGGTGTGGAGGTTAAAAATCGCAATTACTTTGGTTTGCCAGATAAATATTAAGCTTAATTTTGTCGTTGTTTTAAAAAATAAATCAAATGACATCCAAAAAAGACAGAGTAGTCGAGTTAGACAAGGCTGTAATACGATTTGCCGGTGATTCTGGCGATGGTATGCAGCTTACTGGAAACCTTTTTTCAGATTCGACAGCTTTTGCAGGAAATGACTTTGCAACTTTTCCTGACTATCCTTCAGAAATTAGAGCACCCCAAGGAACAGTATCAGGAGTTTCAGGCTTTCAAATTCATTTTGGAAAAGTAGATATCCACACTTCCGGTGATTTGGCTGATGTGCTGGTAGCAATGAATCCGGCTTCGCTAAAAGCCAACATGGGTTGGATTACGCGCGAAGCAATTATCATTGTAGACAGCGATTCCTTTATCGAAAAAAACTTTGAAAAGGCAGGATATAAAGCCAACCCGTTGGTCGATGGAACATTGTCCGGACATATCGTTGTGCAGGCTCCTATTGGCACCATGACCAAAGAAGCTGTAAAATCGCTCAACCTCGATAACAAATCAGCACAGAAATCGAAAAACATGTTCGCCTTAGGGATCGTTTTTTACATGTTTAATCGCGATTATAAGCCAACATTTAAGTTTTTTGAACAGAAATTTAAGGCCAACCCAATTATTGTCGAGGCCAACAAAGCAGTGCTTACAGCCGGTTATAATTATGGAGAAACCATCGAAGTTTTTGCCAATACGTATAAGGTAGAGCCAGCCGAGCTAGAAAAAGGTACTTACCGGAATGTTACAGGAAACTTGGCTACGGCTTGGGGGCTGCTTGCCGCTGCCGAACGTGCCAACCTGAAGCTGTTTTTGGGTTCTTACCCCATTACACCAGCCTCTGAAATATTACAAGAATTAACCAAACATAAAGAATTATCAGCCATCGCATTTCAGGCTGAGGATGAAATTGCTGGAATTGTTTCAACCATTGGGGCAGCCTATGCAGGCAGTTTGCCGGTTACTTCTACTTCTGGTCCCGGGCTATCACTTAAAAGTGAGGCTATTGGATTGGCCGTAATGACGGAATTGCCTATTGTTATCGTCGACGTTCAGCGTGGAGGCCCTTCTACGGGGCTGCCAACCAAGTCGGAGCAATCAGATTTGTATCAGGCACTTTTTGGCCGTAATGGCGAAGCACCTGTTATTGTTATGTCGGCTCTAAGCCCTTCCGATTGTTTTTACGCTGCTTTTGAAGCCGCTAAGTTGAGTCTTGAACACATGACTCCTGTTATCCTGCTTACCGACGGTTCTATTGCCAATGGTTCTGAGGTGTTTAAAATACCAAAAATGGCCAACATGCCAATAATTGTCCCTCCAATTGCAGAAGCAAACGATCCAAATTACAAGCCTTTTAAACGTAATCCTGAAACCTTAAGTCGCAGTTGGGCATTGCCAGGAACGCCTGGTCTTCGCCACCGTGTAGGAGGTTTGGAAAAACAAGATGTTACTGGCAACGTTTCACATGATCCGAAAAATCATGAATTAATGAGCGAATACCGTAAGCAAAAAGTTGAGCGTGTAGCCAATTACATCCCTGTACAGGAAGTTGTAGGTGACGACAATGCTGACGTGTTGGTGGTTAGCTGGGGAGGAACCTATGGCGTAATGCTTACAGCCATCGAAGAATTGCGCAGCGAAGGTAAATCGGTAAGTTTGGCACATTTTAAATACATCATGCCTTTGCCACGGAATACC
>CAYWNI010000096.1:0-9802 GCA_964459525.1 uncultured Lentimicrobiaceae bacterium
ATGCCGTAAAAGGGGATGTGGCAAGAATCATTTTTTACATGGCTACCCGTTACGAAGGCGGTAGTGGAGAGCCAGATCTTGAAGTTGTTGACCGAGTTAACACCTACCCAAACCCTGAACATGGCAAACTGTCGGTGTTATTGCAGTGGAATCAACTCGATCCGCCCGATGACTTTGAACGCAACAGAAACGATGTTATTTACTACGATTACCAGCATAATCGAAATCCTTTTATCGACCACCCAGAATTTGTTGATGAAATTTGGGGCGACCCAAATTATACTCAACCCTCTAATGAGGTGACGGTTTCAGTTTTTCCTAATCCGTGTAGCGATAAGCTCACCATTACTGCGCAAAAGAGTAACTATTCATATGCAGTGTATTCTGCCATTGGAGCAACGGTTAAAAAAGGAAATTTTACCGGGTCGTCAATTACTGTTGATATGAATTCAGCAAAAAATGGACTCTATGTCGTGCAGGTTTATTCGGATGAACACCAAACAATAAGTCAATTTAAAATACTAAAAGCCAATTAATTGTTATGAAGAGTAACCCAGTTGTACGCATTACAAAGGAGTTTAAGTTTGAAATGGCTCATGCCCTGATGGGATACAATGGCCCATGCAAAAACGTTCACGGGCATTCATACGGACTGCTGGTAACGCTTGCGGGCAACCCAATTACTGACACTTCTAATCCCAAGTTGGGCATGGTAATGGACTTTGGCGATTTGAAAAAAATTGTAAAAGAAGTGGTGGTGGATGTTTTTGATCATGCCTTGGTTTTAAACGAAAATATGCCCTCAGAGCTTATTGAAAAGCTAAAAACGCATTTCGAAAAAATCATTGTACTGCCTTATCAGCCCACAAGCGAGTTGATGATATTAGATATCGCCGAAAGAATTAAAAGCAAGCTACCACAGCAGGTTACATTGAAATACCTCCAACTTCGCGAAACGGTAACTTCCTATGCTGAGTGGTTTGCCGAAGATAATTAGTCTCTGCAAGGCTATTGCAAATCAGGTTTTGCACGAAACAACCTTACAATGGCCACGATTAGTGGGACATAAATAAACCCAAGAAAAACAGGCAAAAACCAACTGCCGAGACCAGTCATCCAATTTTCAGCTAAACCGCTGGTATTAAATACGATAACGGAGAAGGTAAGCACAACAATCAGCTTTAAAAACCTGATAAGTCGTGTAGCAATGGTGTATTGTTGTTTTGCCGACTGATTGGTAACCGTTGTTGGATAATTAAAAATATGTGGGTAGTTGTTGAGTATTGTCATCCCGATGTAGAGTACCGTGCTGAGGATCGGAAGAAAGAAAATTGTTGACTTATTCCCAAATCCATCAGCTTTTCCGGCAAGGTTATAATGCGTAGGAATGGTTTCAGGCAGGCTCGAAAAAACCACAATAACCAGTGTCCACATACCGATCAACAATAAAAAAGCCAATATTTCAAGCACTTTGTCTGTGGTTGTCCATTCAATTTTTAGAACAGGTCGTTTATTCTGCTTTTGAAGCATCATGAATCTCTATTTTTTATCTAGGCTAAAGTAATTATTAATGAAGTTGTATTGAATGCAATCGCAAATTTAGAATCATTTGAAAAATAAAATACCTTTGTTGTAAATCAATCCGAACACCTTAACATAGTAACGTAAACCTATCTTTCATGAATATTCATACCTATAAAATACTGATAACAAAAGGTTTCTTCCTTGTCGTGATACTTTTGTTGACCTCATGCGCTACCATTCTTGGTGGCAAAAAAAACACTTTGAAAGTAAATTCAGGATATCCAGAAAACGCCAGTGTTTATATTGACGGAAAATATATTGGAGATGCGCCGCTAAAGCAACGTATTTCTAAATTCGAGCTACAAGAAGGAAGTCTTATCGAAATAAAAAAAGAAGGATTTCTATCCTATAAACATGAAGTCATAAGAAGCCCTCACGTTATTTATGTTATGGCTGATATTCTTACAGGTGTTATTCCGTTGGTAGTAGATGTGGCTGATGCCAACATATATCGACCTAACACACGTAACATTAAATACAAGCTGTTGCCGCTTGACGCAACCGAGAAAACATTGAAATCCGAACCCGAAAATACAACCAAATAACATGAAAAAGTTTTTTGCAATTTCGATTATTAGCCTGTTTGTATTTTCTGTTCTGACAGCGCAAAACAGCTACGAAGATTTACTCAAAGTGAAGCGTGATTCTCTGGATTACGGGTTTTACAATGTCGTAGATCTGAAAATCCACCACGGCAGGTTTATGAAAAACAGCGAATCTATCGACGATATTATGGATAACCCTTATAATGCTTTCGATGTTAGAATTGGGTTTCAAACCACCGGAGTGAAGCAAAAGTGGGACCAGATTTATGGGTTTCCAGTTTATGGTGTAGGTTTTTATTCAGCGTATTTTAAAGGCGGAGAGCTTGGTGAACCTGATGCTTTATACATGTTTATGCGTGCGCCAATATTCAGAGGCAAAAAGCTTTCCTGGAACTGGGAACTTGCCGTTGGCCTTTCTTATGGTTTTTCTAAATATGACCCAACTGTAAATCCCGACCAGCAGGTTATCGGTTCCGAACACAACGTATACTTCAATGCGGCAACGGGCCTATCATATGAACTTGGAAAACGTTTCGATATTACTTTGGATTTCGACCTGACTCACTTTTCAAACGGTTCTACCAGAACGCCAAATCTGGGGGTTAATCTGGCAGGTTTTGCCTTGGGAGGTCGGTATAGCTTCAATCCGGTAAAAAACCTAACAAAAAAAGTCGACCCTGATTATGACCCGCCGGTACGTCCTGAATTTGTGAGAAAAAAAATTGAAAAATACCAACGTCATTCCAACATTATTCTTTTTGGAAGCATGGGAGGAAAAACAACAACAACTCAGATTTATGACGGCCCCACATATTTTATTTCATCATTTTCAGTCGATTATGCCTGGGCATATCACCATGTAGGAATGCTGGGAGCAGGTTTTGACGCTTTTTATGAATCGGCCTTGCGCGATTATCCTACCAAGATTGAAAATCCATCGTTCAGCGACCTCACTTACACAGGATGGCACATTTCGCATTACCTGCGGATGTATCGCCTTACCCTTGTAACCCAATTAGGCTTTTATTTTGGAGAAAAAGTAAGTCATAAAGGCTCTTATTATCTTCAGGTTGGCGGAAGTTACCTTATAACCGAAAAATTCTTTGCGCGCATAGCACTAAAAACCCGTAATGGGGCTGTAGCCGATTTCATCGAATGGGGACTTGGATACCAGATTCCTTTTGCTTATTCCAAAAAAATCAGATAGTAAACGCTGTTGTTGCAAACCTAGTTAGGGAAGTGCTTCCAACAAAACAATCCCGTTTTCGGGAAGCAACTCAACACGACCATTTTCAATGTTGTAGGTATTACCTGAATAGACATCTCCCAGCCTGTTCGCATTTGGAAAATACGCACTAACTTCCAGGGATATTGGCTCAGGAGGTAAATCCAGACCAACAATTACGTTGTCGCTGACACCATTTTTATTGTAGGTACGACTGAAAAAATAGGGGCTGTTGCTGATCATTTTATGCTCGCCAGCTCCAACAGCGGGATGCCGGTGACGAAACTGCCCCAGCTTTTGCCAGTGTTGCAGCAAATCTGAGTGTTCATCATCATCCCAGTCCATCATGCCACGCAAGTTCACATCACCCTGAGCCCCTTCAATTATTAAAGGGCGGGCAATTTCATCTCCGTAATATACCTGAGCCTGTCCGGGTGAAAGGAGCAGCTTAGTTGCTGATTCATAAGTTCTTTTCCTCTCCAGATCAAAAGGGTAGCTATCATCGTGGGAGCTGATGTAGTTCATTACAGTTACATCGCTTAACGCCCCTGTATTTAGTAATGCAGAATAATTTGAAAACAGTTCTTCGTAACTTTGGTTAGCATCCCCTTTAAATCCAAAATTAATCAGGCTGTTAAACCCGAAATCGAAGTAGTTTACTTTGCGGTCGCCAAAATCAAAGTCTTTTCCGCCGGAAGCACCATAGTTGTAAGTTTCTCCCAGCATAAAAAATTCCTGATCTTTTTGAATAGCTTCGTTGTTGTTTTTCTTCCATTCGGCAAAAGCAAGCGAAGCTTCGCCGGCCAAATCAGCCCATACCTCCTCTTCGGTATGTTTTACTGTATCCACCCTGAAGCCATCAATACCATATTTTCTAATGTAATCAGTTATCCATTTAATGATGTAATACCGTGGTGTTCGTGGAAATCCGGTTCGAGCAAAAAAGGCATCCAGCTCGTTCATTTCCTTTTCAAGGCGGCCTTCTTGAACCCATTTTTCCTGCAATGCAGCAGGAACTTCAACCTCGATGGTTTGCTCTGTAATTATGTCGGGCAGATTTTTTACCAGCGTACAAAACACAGTGCTTTCATAGTCCTGATAGGTACATTGAGGTTCGGTACGCACCCAATCGGCAGGCCAGAGTGGATCCTGTTCGGTAACTGGTCCGGTATGATTTATTACCACATCCATCATTATTCTGATGCCATGACTGTGGGCAACACGAACCAATTCTTTCAGGTCATCTTCAGTGCCAAAGTTAGGTTCCATGCTTGTCCAATCTTTAATCCAGTAACCGTGATATCCATAGGTGTTGCTCTGCCCTTCGTCTACAACGCCATGTATTTGCTCGTTTACCGGCGAAAACCACAACACATCAATACCCAGTCGATCGAAGTATCCATCTTCAATTTTTTTGGTAATCCCTTCAATATCTCCTCCTTTAAACCGACGTAAATCTTCGGTGGGAGCATTTCGGTCAAAATTTACGTCGTTGGTGGTATCGCCATTATTAAAACGATCGGTGAGCATAAAATAAACCGTTGCATTGCGCCAGTCGAAACCAGGATGCTGTTTAACCGGACGGTCGCATCCAAAAAATAATCCAAGAAAGAAAATAGCTGTTAAAATCAGGGTGTTACGCTTCATAAGCCAGAAAATGATTTAATTTCAACAAATATAAAGCAAAATCCCAAAGCATAAGGGCAATGTTTTAACAGGCTTGGAAAAATTTAAATCAGAAATTATAGGTCATTTTTTCCTGCGCTTCAGGTTTCCTGTTTTGAAAGTAAAATAGCGCTGTATCATGTAGCTATATATCACCACCACAACGGTGGTAAGCATTTTGGCAATGGTAGGCCAGATGTGCAAATATTCGACAAATATTTTTAAACAAACGTAATTCAGCAGAATACTGCCTCCCACCGAAATGCCATAGCGAATCAACTGTATTCTGCCATGCAAGGGCGAATCGATAAAGGTGACGTATTTGGCTAATAAAAATCCGGTGGCAAAGGTGATTGGAAAAACAAAAATAAATGCAGCGATATAAGGGCTTATGGATACAAAACCCAAATTAACAATTTGTTTATCAAGCACATAATTGTAAAACACAAAATAGAGAAAAATATCTAGAACCGTGTTAAATCCACCTGTGGCGGCGTAGCGAAAGGTTTCGGGCGGAATAAACCGACTAAATGGTCTATATACCCACCCGATAAATTTTAGAATTAAGTTATTGTGTTTTCTCAAGTTTAACGTGCTTACTTAAAAGTTGGAGGCAAAGTTAATTTGATTTTAAAAATAACCTAAATTGTTTTTCTTTGTATAAAAATCAACAAATTGAATATGCATTGGGGTTCAGAGGTTGCCAAACTAATATCAGCTGAAATTGGCAAAACAGTAATTGTTTACAACATTTCATCTGTTGGCGGCGGGTCAATAAACGCGGCCTTTCGCTTAAATACCAATGCAGGATCTTTTTTTGTTAAGGTTAACTCAGCATCGCTTTACCCTGAGATGTTTTATAAGGAAATGCTTGGTTTAAAGATTCTTGCAGAAAGCAAAGCGGTTTCTGTGCCAAAGCCCCTGGGCTTCGGTGAATCTCAAAGCAGTTCTTTTTTGGTGATGCCTTTTGTTGAGAGCGCACAACAGCAGCCTGATTTTTGGCGGCGTTTTGGTGAGCAGTTAGCCAGTCTTCATGCTCATTCTAGCTCGTTTTTTGGTTTAGATCATGATAATTATATTGGCTCGTTGCAACAGATGAACAAAACACATCAAAGGTGGTCTGATTTTTTCAGAGAAGAAAGGCTGTTGCCACAATTAAAACTTGCTCGCGATAGTGGCAAGGCTGACAGAGCTCTGTCGCAAGCCTTTGATCGGTTTTTTGCTCACCTTCACGACCTTTTTCCCACAGAACCACCTGGCTTGTTGCATGGTGATTTGTGGAGTGGAAACTACATGACTGGGTCTAATGGAGAACCAGTTATTATTGATCCTGCTGTTTATTACGGGCATCGTGAAATGGATTTGGCTATGACCCAATTATTTGGTGGGTTTCCTCCCACATTTTATCAGGCATATCAATCAAGTTTTCCCCTGGAAATTGGTTGGGAAAAACGACGTCATTATTGCAATCTATATCCACTAATGGTTCACGTAAACCTATTTGGCGGTGGCTATTTGGCTGAGGTTAAATCTGTTTTAACTGAATTTTAGTTCACATTAATACTCTTGGTGATGTAACTCGAACACCAGTCGCTGCCCTTGTAGAGTTTGTAAGTTGCTTTGGCAGTATACGCTCCTGTGTTGGCATAAGTATGGTCGATGGTTTTTCCTTGTGAGGTGGCCGTTGTTCCATCACCAAAGTCCCATTTAATCTCAGTATCGAGGGTAAATTCACCGGATCCTTCATAGTCAAATATGAAATGAAACAATTTAAGATTGTCAGGATCTACATTGGCATGCATCGACATGAGTAGAGATTCGAGTGTGCAATCAACGATGTCTTCGGTTGTTTTTTTGCAGCCTATTTGGCTTAAAAAGAGTACGGAAATAGAAAACGCGATAAGAAGGTTTTTCATAGTGGTTGTTTTAAATTATTTGAGGGTAAAAATAGAAAAAACTGAATTAGTAAAACTTTGAAAAAAAAATCTTTCAAAAGCCGTAAAACGAGATTAATAGAGCTTGACAGTTATTCAACTAACTATTTTACTTTTTCGATAAATCAGCCATTAATTGTTGAGCAACCATAGACACTCCAACTCCGGCTTTTTCAGGTATTACTTTTAGGTTTCGGATGCCACTGATTGAAAATGCTTTAGGATCGATGTAATATTTGGGAATTTCCGGTCTAACGTAATGAATTAATCCGGCTGCAGGATAAACCAACATCGAGGTGCCGATTACCATCAGCAGATCGGCTTCAGTTGTAAGTTCGGCGGCGGGTTCGATCATAGGTACTTCCTCTCCAAACCAAACAATGTGTGGCCTGAGTGTGCTGCCCTTTTCGCATTTTTCACCAAGTTTTAGTTCCCATCCAGCTAAGTCATAAACCAAGTTCGGGTCGATAGAGCTTCTTACTTTTTTCAGTTCTCCATGTAGGTGTAATACTTTGGAAGAACCTGCTCGTTCATGCAAATCGTCAACATTCTGCGTAATAATTTGCACATCGAAATACTGTTCGAGGTCAACCAAGGCCAGATGACCCGCATTTGGTTGCACTTCGAAAAGCTGCTTTCTGCGGAGGTTGTAAAACTCGTTTACCAATGCCGGATTGGCAGCCCAAGCTTCCGGTGTAGCCACATCTTCAACGCGGTGGTTATTCCACAAACCATTGTTATCGCGAAAAGTACTTATGCCGCTTTCCGCACTCATTCCGGCCCCAGTAAGCACTACCAACTTTTTCATCGTTCTGTTTTTTTCACAAAGATAAGAGCAAAAATGAAAAAACGCCCCCCGAAGAGGGCGTTTCATGTCTAAACAAGAATCGCAACCATTATTGATTAGACTTACTTTTATTCGAACAACTTCATGTCGTCGAGTGTTTTCATCAAATCGGTAACTGCCTTAGCTGAAGTGTCCAAAAGAGCCTGCTCTTCCTTGTTCAAGGCAATTTTCATAACCTCTTCGATACCATTCTTGCCAATTTTACAAGGAACACCTAAGTATACATTTTTTAAGCCATATTCGCCGTTCAACATGGCACAAACAGGCAATACGCGGTTTTGGTCATCTACAATGGCTTCAACAATTTGAGCTGCTGCCGCACCAGGTGCATACCAAGCACTTGTTCCCATTAAATTAACCAATTCACCACCACCTTTTTTGGTGCGTTCAACTATTTTATTTAGCTCTTCTTCGCCAAGTAACTCAGTAACAGGAATTCCGTTTACAGATGTATAGCGTGGCAGTGGCACCATGGTGTCGCCATGTCCGCCCATAAGCAAAGCGTGTACATCAACAGGATCAACATTAAGGGCGTGGGCAATAAAAGCACGATAGCGGCCTGTGTCGAGCGTTCCGGCCATACCAAAAACCTTGTTTGATGGTTTGTTAGCAGCCAAATAGGCAGCGTAAGTCATTACGTCGAGCGGATTGCTAACAATAATGATGATGGCGTCGGGTGAATACTTGGTGGCTTTTTCGGTAACATCCTTTACGATAGCTGCATTGGTTTTTATGAGGTCGTCGCGCGACATGCCTGGTTTCCGTGGAATACCAGAGGTAATTACAATTACGCCCGAACCTTTGGTGGCCAGATAGTTGTTGGTAACCCCGGTTACGCGGGTGTTAAAATGGTTAATGGGCGCTGACTGCCAAATATCCAGTGCTTTACCTTCGGCTATTCCCTCTTTTATATCAACCAGTACAACTTCTTTTGACAGGTTTTTGTGTGCAATTACATTGGCCACAGTAGCACCAACGTTTCCAGCTCCAATTACAGTGATCTTTTGCATAATTTTAGATTTAATTTTTGGTTTAGTATTCAGTTTCATCAGCCAAATGTACAAATATTTTACTTTTTACATATGTAGTTTGTAATTGTGTTAAAACCATCAGGTTATTTAAACTGACATCTAAATTGTAATATTTCAATACAATTGAAAAACAAAAGTATTAAAATAACTTCATTATACTAAATGGCTTTTTTTCAGACCTATTATTTTGCAGCATATCTCACCAAAACAAAAAATTTCCTGCCCCCCAATTTTTAGTTATTTTTGCCTCTTATTCAGAATAAACACATAAAATATTCCAAACGATGAAGGTACGAATCGTCAATTTATCCTCGCATGCACTTCCTGAATACCAAACAGAGGCTTCTGCCGGCATGGATATCAGAGCGTTTTTAACTGAACCTGTCGTGTTAAAACCCTTGGCCAGAGCTATCATACCTACTGGTCTGTTTATTGAGCTTCCAGTGGGTTTCGAGGCTCAAATACGACCACGCAGCGGACTTGCAGCCAAACATGGGGTAACGGTTCTCAACACACCAGGAACGATTGATGCTGATTATCGCGGTGAAATAAAAGTTATTCTGGTAAACCTTTCCGACGCTTCTTTTACAATAGAAAACGGGGAACGCATAGCACAAATGATTGTTTCGGCACATGTTCAAGCCGATTGGGAATTAACTGAACAACTAAATGAAACCCAACGCGGTACGGGAGGGTTCGGCCATACCGGAAATAAGTAAAACAACAGACATCAACAACTTCAAATGAAATTCAAATCATTAATTCTGCTGCTTATTGCTTTTGGTCTGCTTAGCTCAGTCAGCACCTATGCGCAGGATAAAAAAAACAAACGTAAGTCCATTGAACCTACCGAAACCGAGCGTATCGAATCGGCTGATTTTTTTGGAAAGGGGCTGATAGAAAAAAGCAAAGGAAACCTGACAGGGGCTTTGGAGTTTTTCGACAAGGCACTTGTGCTAAACCCTCAAGAC
>CAYWNI010000097.1:0-9727 GCA_964459525.1 uncultured Lentimicrobiaceae bacterium
ATATTTGCGTGGTGGGTGACGATGCGCAAAGCATTTATGCATTTCGTGGCGCAAACATAACAAACATGCTTAACTTTAAAAAGGATTATCCTGATGTAAAGCTTTTTAAACTCGAACAAAACTATCGGTCAACACAAACTATAGTTAATGCAGCTAACCATATTATAAACTTCAATAAAGATCAAATTAAAAAAACTGTTTGGACTGACAACGCTTCCGGACCTCTGATTGGCTTGCTTAAGGCCAGCAGTGATAATGAAGAGGGCACTATGGTTGCTTCGGCTATTTTTGATCAGAAAATGAATAACCAGCTGCCAAATAGCGCTTTTGCCATTTTATACAGAACCAATGCGCAATCGCGCTCTATTGAAGAGGGTCTGAGAAAAAAGAATATACCTTATATTATATATGGAGGATTATCGTTTTACAACCGACAGGAAATAAAAGACCTCCTCTCCTATTTCAGACTTGTAATAAACAACAACGACGATGAAGCATTCCAGCGGATTATTAATGTGCCCACACGCGGGATTGGCAAAACCACCCTCGACAAGATGATTGTTGCCGCCGACCATCACACCCAAAGTTTATGGCAAATAGCCCTAAACCCAAAAATGTATGGAGTTGATGTAAACAGCGGTACTCTGCGCAAAATCGCTGATTTTAGCATGCTCATCCAAAGTTTTATTGCTCTCAACAAAACCAAAGACGCCTATGAAATGGCCAGCCATATCGCAAACCATTCGGGTTTAGTCAGATTTCTAAAAGATGACGAAACCCCGGAAAGCGTGAGCCGTATTGAAAATATAGAGGAGTTGCTCAACGGTATTAAGGAATTTACTGAAAAATCGATCGAGAACAATGAAGGGGATATGGCCATAAAAAAGATGCTGGGAGAATTTATGCAGGATGTGGCTTTGCTTACCGATGCCGATAACGACAAAGACGAAGACAAAGACAAAGTAACTTTGATGACCATTCATGCAGCAAAAGGACTCGAATTCCCACATGTTTTTGTTGTTGGGCTTGAAGAAAATCTTTTCCCTTCTATTCAATCCATTGCCACCCGGGCTGAGCTTGAAGAAGAAAGAAGACTTTTTTATGTCGCCATCACCAGAGCTATGAATCAATTAACCCTGAGCTATGCTGAAAGTCGATACCGCTGGGGGAATTTTACCATCACAGAGCCCAGTCGTTTTTTAGAGGAAATTGATGATACACTCATTGCCCGACCAAAAGAAATGGGGCTGAACCGTAAAGAAAACAGGAGTAGTTTCGGCATTAAACCAAAACTTCAGCAGGTTAAGCGCACGCTCCAACCTATGCAAAAAGCCGAAAAGCAAAACGATACAACCTCACCCTCGCCAGTAGATGACATCATGCCTGGAATGAAAGTTGAACATAGTAACTTTGGCCGTGGTGAAGTAATTGAAATTGAAGGAAGTGGCCCCAACAAAAAGGCCAGCGTTCTATTTCCGGTCGTGGGCAAAAAACAACTCCTTCTTAGGTTTGCTAAACTATCTATTGTTAGCGATGCAAAATGATCTTTCCTTAAAGTTTAACAACGAAATATTGACCCAGCTTCAACATCAAACGAATCAATGTCATCACAGACACGGAAATCTATTACAGGTGCACACTTTTGCTATTTTTGCACAAACTAACCTTTGAGTATGATTACAGTTGACATAAAAAACATAACCAAGTATTACGGAAAGCAAAAAGCCCTCGACAATGTTAGTTTCACCATCAAGAAGGGCGAGGTAATAGGACTACTAGGCCCTAACGGCGCAGGTAAATCAACGTTGATGAAAATCCTGACCTCCGTAATTCCTCAATCTTCGGGTACTGCTGCAATTAATGGCTTAGATGTTCAGAAAAACTCACTTGAAATCAGAAAACGCATTGGCTATCTCCCCGAACACAATCCGTTATACACAGATATGTACGTGCGCGAATACCTGTCGTACGTACTAAATAGTTATTCAACAAACAAGCAAACAAAAGAGACGGTTGAAAAAGTTATCCAACTTACTGGATTAAAGGCCGAAAGCAACAAGAAAATAAGCCAACTCTCGAAAGGATACCGTCAGCGCGTAGGACTTGCGCAGGCCCTCATTCACGATCCAGACATCTTGATTCTCGATGAGCCTACATCAGGCCTCGATCCAAATCAGTTGGTCGAAATCAGGCGCATTATATCCGACCTCGGCAAAGAGAAAACCATCCTACTCAGCACGCATATAATGCAGGAAGTTGAAGCCCTTTGCAACCGTATTGTTATAATCGACCACGGAAACATAGTAGCTGACGATACGCCTGCCGAACTCTCAAGCAGGAGCGATAAGGCATTAGTCTATCGTTTGGAAATTAAAGAAACGATCCAGAGCATCAATACCAGCGAAATAGAAGGCGCTTCGAAAGCAGAGAAACTCAACAATAATATTTGGCTTATTACAGCGAAAAAGGGATACGACATCAGGGAAAACATCTTCAAGTTTGCTGTAAAACACAATTATAATGTGCTTGCACTTTCGCAGGATTCGAACAAAATGGAAGACATTTTCCATAGACTCACGCAGGAACCGGATAGATAAACACTTCCGCACGATCGTTCTGGCCAAGATCTAACCAATCCAGATTTCTGCAAAATTGGGTATTGTTACATTTACCGTTTTATTAACTATTTTTGCTTAAAATTTACATGATGAATATTAACGACTTTATCTCCAAAGTAGAAGCAGAGTTCGATGATTTAGAACCTAATTCACTTACTCCACAAACCATATTAAAAGAAGCCTTTACTTGGGACTCGGTTAATGCGCTCATTTTTCTTGCTCACGTAAACGTTGAGTACGATGTAGAAATAAGTGCAAATGAACTTTTAGAAGCCAATACCATATTGGACTTGTATAGTTTGGTTGAGAAAAAAGCAATAAATAAAGTATAGATGGCCATTTTTTCCGTTCCTGACATCAAAATATCAGGTGTTGCAGCTTGCGTTCCAGAAGACGTTTATTACAATGAAAACTACGACTGGATAGAAGAGAAGGAACGCAAAAACCTCATTAAAACCATCGGAGTAGTTGAAAAACATCATGCTCGCCAAGGTACTACTACCGCAGACTTATGTTTCGATGCTGGCATGAAACTGCTTCAGCAATTACAATGGAATCCAATCGATGTTGAATTAATCATCTTTATTTCTCAGTCACGCGATTATATTATCCCGGCTACGGCAGGTTTGTTACAACACAAAATGGGAATGTCGAAACAAACTATCGCCTTTGACATTGGGCTTGGCTGTTCAGGATATGTTTATGGTCTTTCGGTAATTGGCAGCATGATGGCTACCGGACAAATAAAAAAAGCCCTGCTTTTTACTGGTGATATTTCCACGCTCAACACCTCATACCGCGACAAAAGCGCTTTTCCTCTTTTCGGTGATGCTGGCACAGCTACAGCCATATCCTACGATAAAGCTGCCGAACCTATGGCTTTCAACTTGCAAACAGACGGTTCCGGATATGACGCCATCATCATTCCCGACGGTGGAATTAGAAATTTCCCTGACAAAGAAACCTCTTTTGAATACAAACAAATAAGTGACGGTATTTTTAGAAACGGATTTAACATTGCATTAGATGGTATCAAGGTTTTTAACTTTTCACTACGTGAGGTAAAGAGAAATATTAACGAATTGGTCGGTTTTGCCGACCTTACTCTTGACCAAATAGATTTTCTGGTATTACACCAAGCCAACAAGTTAATGAATGATACCATACGCAAACAGCTGAAGCAGCCGGAAGAAAAAATGCCTATGTCACTCGAAACTTATGGCAACACAAGTTCTGCTTCCATTCCACTTACCATGGTAACTCAAATGAGGGAAATCTTAGAAACCAACACCAATAAACTGTTGCTTTCTGGCTTTGGCGTAGGTCTGTCGTGGGGTTCGGCAATCCTTGAAACATCTCACATTCAATGTCCACCGATATTGATTCACCCAAATTCATAAAACGATGGATTTTTGCAACTTGCACGGAAAAACAATTCTAATTACTGGAGCTTCTTCAGGAATAGGAAAGGAAACAGCCATAATTGCAGCTAAACAGGGAGCAACCATTATCCTTTCGGGACGAAACATCGATAGACTTTCACAAACACTTTCGCTGCTAAAGGGAAACCAACATCAAGTTTTTGAAGGTGATTTAACACAAGAGAAAACAATTTTTGAACTTGCAGGGCAATGCCCCGAAATCGATGGAGTGGTTCACTGTGCTGGCATTGTTGGCCCCACTCCAACCAAATTTATTCGTCAGCAAGACCTCGACAAACTCATGCGTATAAACTTTGAAACGCCGGTATTGCTTACAGCAAGACTTTTACTTCAAAAGAAAATAAAGAACAATGCGAGCATCGTTTTCTTGTCGACAATTGCTACACAAGCACCTTATTTTGGAGGTGCTTTATACACCAGTGCCAAAGCAGGACTCGAAGCCTATTCGCGGTCGTTGGCACTAGAGCTGGTAAAACGAGGAATTCGTTCCAACTGCTTGCAGCCCGGACTAGTAAACACGCCACTCATCAACACGCCTGCTCAACAAGGTCAACTAGAAATGGTTGATGAATCGCTACAACGCTACTTAAAAAAATACCCCATGGGGGTTGGTGAGCCGGAAGATGTGGCCAACGCTATTATTTTCTTGGTTGCCAACGAATCCAAATGGATTTCAGGCACGTCGATCCCGCTGGGAAGCATAATTCAGTAATCGACAAAAAACCACTATTTTTGATTCCTAAACTTCAACAACCATGACAAAAGATTTTTCTGTTGTTATTCCAGTATACAATAGTGCAAATACGCTGGTTTCACTTTTTGAAAGGTTAAAAAGCTTTTTTGAAAAAAGTCAAAAAACGTTTGAGGTTATTTTTGTGGAAGATGGCGGGAAAGACAACAGCTGGGAGGTGTTGTCGGAGCTTAAAAAAAGCTACCCAGAATTAATAACTGCTATCAAACTCGATCGAAACTTTGGCCAGCACAACGCTACGCTTTGCGGTTTTGGGTTTGCAAAAGGGAAGCAAATCATTACCATTGACGATGATCTGCAAAATCCGCCAGAAGAAATAGCCAAACTTATAGATACAGCAGAAAGAGAAAAAAGTGCTGTTACTTACGGTATTTACTCAAAAAAACAACACTCTTTCTCACGAAATGTATTGAGTAAAAGTGTAAAAAAATCCTCAAAATTATTGCACAATGGTGCTGAAAATGGCTCATCATTTCGCTTGATTGAAAGGGCAATTGTTGAGAAAATTCTTTTGCATCAAGTCAGTTTTGTATTCATCGACGAAATTATACACTGGTACACAGATAATATTTCGTTTGTTATTGTAGAGCATAAAAAAAGGGAATACACCCAATCTGGCTATAACCCGCTTCGGTTGTTTTTGCTCGCGTCCAATCTAACCTATTACTATACGAACATTCCACTTAAAATAATGGTTTACAGCGGATTCTTTATTTCATTTGTGTCGTTTCTGCTAGCAATTAAATTTATCGCACAGAAGTTATTCTTTGATGTCCCACTTGGTTACACTTCTGTAATCGTAACTATCTTGTTTTCTACTAGCATTATTGTTTTTAGCCTAGGCGTGATTGGCGGTTATTTGAGTCGCATACAAACCGTGCAAAACAAAAAGCCACCTTTTCATATAAAAAAGGTACTTGATTAAAAACAGATTTGGAACTAATCAACCAAGAAGTCTCCTTAAAACCAGAAATTTACAGATCACTAAATCCGGTAAGCTTCTTTGGATTAAAAAGCTTCAAATAGATTTTGGCCACTTTTAAAGGCCAACGACTCAGGATACGTTCGCGCCACTGGTAAGGAAACTGATCTACGATTTTTGTTAATAATCTCAGTTTCCAGGCCACCACTTTTCCAGGAAAAGCAAGCAGTTGAATCCAAAGCCCAGGTTTCGGATAATCACGCTGGTAGCCAGCTAGTTCTGCATATTTTCCTGCGGCAGCATCAGCTATTTTAATCTGGCGTTGCGTTAACTCCTTTTTATAAACACCTATTTTGGTTGGGTTGATTTTCTGAAACAAGCTGGAATGGAACTTTTTAAAAACATCTTCATTCATTAAACCGATGCTGGCATCAGCATTTTTATAAAAATCAAATATCTCAGTATCGAAAGGAACACCAGTAAAATCACACAAGCATTTCATCGCCATTTCAGGATTTCTAACCAAATCTTCGTAATTAATTTCCATGTGCGTAGCTGGAAACTTAATTTTCATTTTACGAAAATGCATCACAAACAATCGCCACTTAGAAACGACCAATGAAACTAAAGGCAATTCAAAGTCGACATTACGCACCGACACAAAATGATCGCGGTAATCACGTATAATATGGATAAACTTAGCCTCTGGAAAAATTTTAGACAACAAACCGGTATAAATCGTATAACCCGGATTTTTATCGCCGAGGAACAGTATTTTCTTTTTAGGATAAATTGATTTATATTCAAGGTAGATGGCCTTACACAACTCACTATAAGCATGATTTCCAACAAAAGGAATAAGTGCTTTTAACAGCTGATCTTCAGAGATATTCCATGTGCTAAAAAGCCATTGTTGCTGAATATCGCGCACAAAACCTACCACCAATTCCTCTGTCCAAAGAGTGACCTTTCCGTAACGGGGATATAAATTAACAATGAATTGAGACTCAGGCGGCACCAAAACATTCGGATTGGCATCAAAAAGTGTCCGCAGCAAAGTAGTGCCTGAGCGTGGCCTTCCCACGATAAAAAAGAAAGGAATTTCGTTTATGTCTTTCATCTTAATTTAAAATGAATTACCGACTAAGCCCAATGCCATTAAGCATTTTGTTAATATCCAAGGGCGAGCGCTTGTTACCAAAAGCGGTGTTATGACGTTCCATGTTGGAGGTGAGCGCCCAAGCCGCTGCCTTAGCACTTTTCGTAGCTTTCAGGGTTTTAAGCATTTTACGGTAAAGGGTTTTTTCATTCCACATTTTTTCCCAACATTCGTACATGGTTTCCATTAGCTCGTCAGGCTGCATATGCTTTGGCTGATGAATAACCTCGTGAAAATGATAATGTTTCCAGTCGTAAGGGAAATTGGTATACAGCAACCTATCTTCTTTTTCTAATCGCTTGAACAGCCCAGTGCCCGGCAAAGGCGTAATAATGGTTGCCTGCATGGCGTCAATACCAGAGTTTATGGCATAATCGGCTCGATTTAGCAAATCTTGACGTGAGTCGGAGTCCAAACCAAAAACCAATGCGCCAAGAACTCCAATACCATGGGCATGTATTTTGTCAAAAGCCTCTTCATAATGATCTACCCCAATTTTGATATTCATCTTCTTATTGGTTTCCTGAAGCTGCTCAATTTTTTCTGATTCAATTCCAATTAAAATCATTTTGCAACCACTCTCCGCAGCATATTTTAGCACCTCATCGTTTTCAGCAATATTTAGCGAGGCCTGGCAATACCAATCTTTTTTTATCCCGCGTTCAATCATACCCTTGAAAAGTCGGATGGCACGCTCGGCAGAAGAACTGCTATATCCAATCAGGTTATCATCCACAAAAAAAAGATGTTCACCCGGTATTGTCTCCAGCTCATCGAGCACATCTTCAACCGGGCGCTGACGATAATGATTACCGTTGAAAGTATGAACAGAACAAAAATCACAATTCATAGGGCATCCCCTGGTAGTTTGAATATTGCCATAAGAATAACTGGGATGAAATAAATCGCGACGAGGCCATGGTGCATTTTCCAAAGAAAGCTGATGTCCGTGATAGTGTTTTTTAAGTTTATTATGTTCGAAATCGCTCAAAACCTGAAGCCAAACACCTTCAGCTTCACCAAGCACAATGGAATCGGCATATTGCGACGCTTCTTCGGGGCACATGCTAACATGTATTCCTCCCAAAACTGTTTTTACTCCCCTTTCTCTATAAATTGAAGAAATCTCATACGCCCGGTAAGCCGCTGAAGTCAGGGCGGTAATACCAACTAAATCTGCATGTTTGTATTCAAACACATCAAAATTTTCGTCGTGGATTTCAATATCCCAGTCGTCAGGAGTTAGCCCGGCTATTATCCCCAAACCCAAAGGCGGCGAAATGGTTGACGTATCGAACAGGGCATCCCGCTTGTAGGGATGAAACGGATTAATCAATAATAGCTTCTTCTTTGGTTGTTTCATAAGTAAAACGGTTGCGGCAAAAGTAATATATATTCTTAATGGCATAGTATATTGGCCATCATGGCCATATTGGTTTTCTACATGTTTAATCATTTACTGGCAGGCAACAATTATAAACTGGAAGAGTTATGGATTGTAATACGTAGCAATGAAACTGCTATTTTTGCGACAGATTAAAGCAATGGCACATAGCTAAACAGCACAACATGATCGTTACAAAAGGTAATATTGTATTCAGAAGACTTAATTTAGAAGACATTGAGCTTGTCAGAAATTGGAGGAATTCGCAACACGTCAGGCAACATATGGCGTATAGAGAAACGATAACCCCCGAAATGCAACTCAGCTGGTTTCACTCCATTAATAACAGCCAAAATCTCTATTTTGTTTTTGAATATAAAGGTGAGAAAATTGGCGTTTTCAACGCCAAAGATATCGATTGGGAGAAAGGCACCATGGAAACGGGTATATTCATTGCCGTTGAAAAATATATAAACACCGAAACACCCTTGCTGGCAGTGCTTTCGTTTGGAGATATCGGCGTAAGAATTTTTAAAATGGATATTTATGCCCATATACTTAGATCAAATGCCAGAGCTATTCGTTACAATAAACTTTTGGGGTTTGAGCTTTGCGAGAATCAAAATGATGTTGAAAATCAGCTTTACAAGCTGAATAAAGAAAAATTCCTCAACCGAACCAAACTATTGCGGCCAGCCCTTTATAAACTGATGGGTGTGAAAAACACCGTACTTATATTCGATAAAGAGGATATAGAAAAAGGGTTTAAGGATTTTCTTTTGGAGAATATTGACCATACATTTATCAAAGAACAAGTGTTTGAAAATGAAATATTATCTGTAAAATTCGTCGACCTTTAACCAAAAGCATAAACGCGACAGGATGAAAGAAACTAATTTCAAAGCAAAATCCATTTGGTTAACCGGCCTCTCGGGAGCAGGAAAAACAACCATTGCTGCTGGAATATCAAAAAATCTGCGAGAAAAAGGTGTTACTTTGGTTGTTCTTGACGGCGATGTTGTTAGGAAAGGGTTATGCAGTGACCTACAATTTACACCAGAAGATAGAAATGAAAACATCCGCAGAATTGCCGAAATTTCAAGAATATTGGTAGCGCAAGGTATTTCTACCATCAACAGTTTCATACAGCCTACTGAACAAATAAGGAATCAAACCCAGTTGATTGTCGAAACAGAAAACTACCTTGAAATATTTGTAAACGCACCCTTAGAAATATGTGAAAGCCGAGATGTAAAAGGACTCTATAAAAAAGCACGTATGGGCTTAATCAAAGATTTTACCGGCATCAGCGCCCCTTTTGAAACACCTCAGCAACCTCATCTTGAGCTTTTAACCAATAATCTCTCGGTTGAGGAATGTGTAGACGATGCATGCAAAATGATCTTGAAAAACATGTACACACCGAAATCTTAAATAATGCGACAAACAAT
>CAYWNI010000098.1:0-9681 GCA_964459525.1 uncultured Lentimicrobiaceae bacterium
GCCACCAACACTGATAAAACAAGTAGAACCAACAGGAATATCTTCAAAAGTATAAGTACCATCAGAAGCAGTAGTTTTAGTAATAGTTTCGTTAGTAGTTTGATTGTATAAAATTGCAGTAACTCCTGCCATAGGACCATTATTAGTAGCTTCATCCTTAGCAATACCTTGGATGTCTTGATGCTGAGGGATTGGGATTGTGGTGGAAATCATAGTGTAGCCACCCCAGCCATTATCGTCTTCAATAACAGTTCTTTGATCAGTAAGTGTATAATATCCATCAGCTTCGATTGTTAGATCATAAATAGCTTCATCAATACTTGTTGCTTTCTCTTTGTTAGTTGGTATTTTTCTTGCTGAAGAACCTAAATTGCCGGAATAACTTCCGTTTATTTTTACTAATTTATCAGTATGAACTTTACCATCAATGATTGTAGTTGCAAAATAAATTCCGTTTGCATGATTGCTTAAATCAGCATGATAGACTGCTACCCGTCCATTTATGTTAGTGGGTTGAACTTCTGTTACTAATTTACCTTCTATATTTCTTACTTGAAGATTATTTAATTTAGAAATATCGTTAATTAGGTAATTAAACGTGAAATCTGTTGAAGGATTGGGTCTTGCTTGAGTAACTTCAACATTTAGATTGTTTTCTTGAAAACCATCAATTATTGTATGCAGAACTAGCACCTCGTAAGGTGATGTTCCGAAATTATTTGTTGTATAAATATAGGGGTCTGGAATTGAATCGCCAGGAATATCAACAGGAGTCCAAGTTATAGTTGCACCCTCAATTCCACTGTCTTCTTCATCATTAATGATTAAATCTCCATATCCTGTTTTAGTAACTTCTTGAGCTTGAACATCTCCAATTGACATCATTGCGCTTATAGTAGAAACAGCAATTAAGGTATTTACAGGCTTTAGAATAGCTTTAGTTGCCTTTTTTGTCCCGATAAAAACGGGATGACCAAGTTTGTTTACAGTATCTAGTAAATTCATCGTTGAGGCTTATTTATTGAAAAGTTAAAGATAAAAAATATCTTTAATATACGGCTTTTCCACAGGGCGGTTTAAAAACGTCTCTCGCGCGGATGTAACGCGGATGTAAATCATCATATCTTACTAGAATTCATTCTATTAAAGCAATCCCTCCAGAAATTCATCAACAGTAACATTCGACATGTAAGTATTTATATCAACACCTTTGAGTTCCTCACTTAATTCTTCATAATTATGAGGTTTGCCTTCCAGAAAAGCCTCCAACTCCCGAATATCTTCAGTATTGAAAAAGTCACCATATATTTTTGATTTTTGAATTATGCCTTTTGACACTTCAAGGTTAACTTCGATATGCCCACCACTTGTTTTAATACCCTTTTGAAAATTGTATTTAGGTGAATTGCCAAAATTCCAATCCCAGGTATTGTATTTGTTTTCAACAAGGTTTTCAATAGCTTTTGTGTCATCTTTTGTTAATTCATATACTTCCGAATCATCGTAAAGATTACGAACATGGTTTATCAACAAGCTTTCAAATTCCTCAAGCGTTATTTGCTGCAGCAGGTGTTCACTTATATTTGTTACCCTGCTCCTTACTGATTTTACAGCCTTATCACTATACTTTAAGGGGTTTATTTTCAGCGCTTTCGATAAATCTGGAAGTTTAGAAGTAAAGAGCAAGGTACCATGTTGAAGAATTTTATTCTGATAGTAATGTTTAGCATTACCTGAGAATTTTTTACCGTTGATTGTCAAATCATTTCTGCCTTCAAACTTTGCTTCTACACCCAATTCATTAAGAACATCCAGTATGGGTTGTGTATATTTCCGAAAACCATCAGTACTATCCAGTTTCCCCTTTTTTATAAATGTAAAATTTAGGTTTCCCGGATCGTGAAAAACAGCACCACCACCCGACAAGCGTCTTATGACATCAATCTTGTTTTGTTTAACATATTCAACATTAATTTCGGCCAGAGAATTCTGGTGTTTACCAACAATAATAGATGGTCTGTTTATATACAAATAGAAGCAATCTTCAGACTTATTTTTCAATAAGTATTCTTCAGTAGCTATGTTAAAAGCCGGATTATTTGTTTTAGAACGAATGCACAACATATTGCTCAAAGTTTATTATTCTATTGAAAATCTATATTTTGCTGCAAAAGTATCAAATAATCAAAACTGATATAATCCACCTTTCTTACTCATACTCACTTATAATCCCTCCCGTAATCCTCAACAAATCAGCATTCGCCATAATCAAGTCATAAATAGCGCGGAATTTAGAGATGGAAGCGTTCATGTAAATATTTTGTACATCACGGTAATTGAACGAATTAATCGATCCATTTTTAAACTTTTCTTCCGACAAGCTCAGGTTTAACTTGGCTGCTGACAGTTTTTCATCCGAAAGGACAAGAATCTCTTTTTTCACCAGGTAGTTGCTGTACAATTGCAACAGTTGATTGTTCAAGCTGTGTTGCATTTGATCGGTTTCAATTTGCTGGGTTTCTTCATTAATTTTTGCAATTTGAACACTTCGCTTGCGGACACCACCATTGAAAATATTCACCGACAGACTAACACCTACATAAGCATCTGATGAGTTGCTATTCCAGTTGGGCGAATCACCTGCATAATAATTTCCCAAACCGGTATTACTAAATCCAGTGTTTAAACTCAAGGTAGGATAATAGCTACTCTTGGCTAAATCCGTTTCCTTAGCCACTACACTTTGATACAAATACTGGTTTTTAAGGGTTTGGTTATTGGCACCTAATTTGGACGTTAAATTGGCAAGATCATACTCCGGCGTATTGATATCCAATGCGGTTGTAAAATCCCATTGCGAATTATCGTCAATCGCCAGCATATAGTTTAAGGTTCGTACCGAATTTTCGTAATTCACTTTTTGCTGCAGGAAATTTGATTGATCTTCGAGCCATGAATTTTTAGCTTGTAAACTCTCGTAAGTGGTACCCGTGCCTAAATCTTCACTGTCGGCAGAACGTCTATATCGGTCGTGTGATAAATCAGCAAGTTCCTTAAACACCTCTACCATTTCTTTTTGCAAGATGCAATTGTTATACGACACGATAATGTCCTGGATGGTGGTTTCCACAAGCACAACAGTATTGCCAGCAGACATCTCCTCCAATTCAGCAAACTTCTGTTTGGTAATACGGGCCGAAAAGCCATCAAAAAACACCCAACTCAAGCTTAAATCAGGCGACAAGGTTTGGGTGCGGTAGTTTTCGTCATCATTAAGATTATAATTTTCTCGCCCATTGACCGAAAAATTAATATTGGGCATCAAGCTGGTATTTCCCCAGGTATTGTTAATGGATGAAATTTCCTCGCTTTTCTGAATAATCCGTAAATCGTAGTTGTTTTTTAGTCCGATCTCAATGGCTTCAGACAACGACAACTTGTTCTGCGACTGACCATTCAGTGCAATCATGGAAAATATAATAATGGATAATATTTTAATGTATTTCATTTTGCTGACAAATTATATTACTGATAGGTGTTTTCACTTGTGTTGCTAAACAGGATGATTGTAATTGAAATTTTTAGCCATGTTTTCACTTAACTGTTTTTCGATATTGGCATTAATCACGGCTGTTTCAACCGATTCAGGTTCAACCGTAGTTTTCGATCCGATACTTCTCATCCAAACGGTGGCCTGGTTGGTTAGCACAACCGACACGGGTAAAATGGTTAAAATAAAGAGGGTGCCAAACAATATTCCGTAAGCCAGAGCGATGGCCATAGGGATCAACATGCGGGCATCAGGACTGTTTTCCAGAATCAATGGCATGAGTCCGGCCGTGGTGGTTATGGTCGTTAAGAAAATCGCTCTAAACCTAGAGATACCGGCATTTTTAACCGCATCCAAAATTTTCATTCCATTTTCAAGATTCTGGTTGTATTTGGCCATAAAAACAATGGCATCGTTGATAATAACTCCTGATAAAGCTACCATTCCCCACAAACTCATCATCGAAATAGCCTGACCATGAATAGCATGCCCCCAAATAGCACCAATAAAACCCAAAGGTATCATGGAAATGACCAACAAACCTTGACGAAACGATTTAAAATAGAGCATCACCACCAATATAATCACCAAAAATGCCAAGCCAAAATAGAGCATCATGCTACCCATTTGTTCACTTGTGTCTTTTTGCTGACCTTGGTGCATATAGGTAATTTCAGGATGTTTTTTAATAATCACAGGCAATACCTCCGCTTCAAGATACGACAACAAATCAGGTACCGACTGGCTTTGATCCTTCTGGTAAGCATCCACCCTAATTTCGCGTCTGCCATTAAAATGGTTAATGGTACTCAAACTTCTGGCCGTTGATATTTCAGCAATACTTTCTAAAGGATAGTTACCTTGCGCCGTGTGAATGAGCATATTTTCCAACTGCCCGACATTTTCGCGGTTGTCATGCGAATAGCGCACATATACCCAAATTTCGTCTTTTCCTTCCTGAATGCGTTGGGAAAGTCCGCCATAAAAACCCTGACGTACCTCTGCCATTACCGATTGGGTACTTAACCCAAGCGCATAGGCTTGCGGCTTTAACTTGATGCGCAGTTCCTGACTCCCTATTTGACTGTTATTGGTAATATTATACAGAGCGGGTAATTTCTCCAATTCGGCTTCGAGTTCACTTTTTGCTATTTCAAGCTCATCAGGGTCGTACCCCAACAGACTAATGGAAACCGGTGCTCCAAAACGATTGGAGGCTCCTACAGCAAATTTATAGGCTTCAGGAATCTTACCTATTTTAGTAGCGATGGCCTTCTTCAACAATTCATCAGAAACCTTGGTATCTTCAAGCGAGCGAAGAAAAACCCTGATCATTCCGGCATTGGTTCCATTTTCAGTTCCACTAAACGAATTCCCAAGCGAAACGCTCATGGAAGAAATATACGACAGGGTATCGCCATTTTGGTCCATCATTTCACGATTTACTTCCCAAACCTTATCTTCAATGCTAAAAAGTTGCTCTTTGGTAATTTGTTCATTCACTCCTGGTTTTAACGCCAGATCGATGGTAAACATATCCGAAGGAGCCGGAGGAAAAAAGGTGAACGCAATTTTACCACCAGCCACCAGTCCGATGGTAAGAATGAACATCGCCGTTACAGTAGAAATGGCCAGCCCTTTATGTTGCATGATATGGGTCAAAAAAGGCAAATAAATTTTATCTCGGAGTCCGAAAATCAATTTATCGAGTACTACCCTTACTTTTCCATACAACGATTTTGTATTGAGTGGCTTAAGCACTTTTGGGTTAGCCAGGTGTCCAGGTAACACAAACACTCCTTCTAAAAGCGAGAAGAGCAAAGCCAACACCACTACAAAAGCCATTTCGTACATCATCTCCATTTGACCTTCAATAAAAAACAAAGGCAAAAAAGCAATGATGGTGGTAGCAACGGACGTAATTACAGCAGGAAGCACTTCCATGGCACCATCGATGGCTGCTCTACGGGGTGACTTGCCCATTTCAAAATGCGTGAAAATATTTTCACCGATTACCACACCATCATCTACCAGAATACCAATGATGAGGATCATTCCAAACAAGGAGATTAAATTAATGGTAACACCGGTGAGGCTGGCTACGATAAACATCCCCAAAAATGCAGCCGGAATTCCCCAGGCTACCCACAACGACAAGCGAATATTTAGCAGCAACGAAAGCAACAAAATAACCAGAATAACCCCTAAAATACCATTGTTGATCAAGATGGAGAGTTGACCATCAATCAACGAAAGAAAATCCATTTTTACATCGAGATGATAGTCCTCGTAGGTATCGTTAAACCAGATGATGTATTCATTGATTTCATCCGAAATGGCTTCCAAATCTTCCGACATCAATTTTTGAACCATGAAAGTAACGCTCGGATTTTTATCAGAATAACCGTTAGTGGGATCTTCGGGAACTTGTAACGTTACCGAAGCTACATCGCCAATGGTTACCATTTGGCCATTCACATTGGCAATTAACACGATTTGTTTAACAACTTCCGGATCTACCGAACGTTGCCTACTCAGTATTTTAATTTGTTCACGTGGATTTCTGATGGTACCTCCCGAAGCATCAATATTGTTGGCTGAAATGGCATTTTGAATGTCGGTAAAGGTTAGCTCATATCGCCGCATTTGGGTTTCATCCAGTTCGATCGCCAATTCAAGATTCGAAGGAACTCCCATGATGGTAATCTGGGAAATCTTACCTGTAGCCAACAAATCGTCTTCAATTCGATTGGCCATGCTATTTAATTTGAGCAGGTTATCCGATTTGGACGTCAGCGAGAAAAACATGGCCATGTCTTTGGCTCTTGATTTTGAAACGATTGGCTTTTCGGCGGCAGCCGGAAAATTGGAAATACCATCTACGGCATTTTTAACATCCGACAACAGCTCATCCATATCGTAACCATTTAATGCGGTAATTGTAATGCTAGCCGAACTCTCACGCGAGCTGGAGGTAAACTCTTTGATGCCCGAAATACCGCGGATGCTGTTTTCGACCAACGCGGTGATTCCTTCATCCATCTCTTTAGGTGTAGCGCCGGGATACATGACCGAAACAGTAATCACCTTCGATTCTACCAGTGGAAAAGTTGCCTTTCGCATGTTCAACAACGATATCCCACCTAGCAGTACCAGGACGAGAATAACCATTTTCCCATAAAAGGGATATTTAACAAATTGGGTTATTATATTTTTCATTTCTTTTAAAGTTTAGATTCAAAACCAACGATTTCAACCATTCGGTTATCGTGACATATACTTGAATCCTTGATTAACGGAAGCCAGCGATTCGGTTACAATGAGTTCAGTAGAATCGATTCCTGAAACGATATATGAATCGTCCAAGATGCGCTCAACTACCACCTCCTTTTTTTGCAACTTATTGTCTTTTAGCTCATAAACAAAACTACCCTCAACAAGGGCCTCACGTGGAATTTCCAAGCCCGAAACTATTATGCCCCTAAAGGCAGCATCTACATACGATCCTTCTAAAAATTGTTCATTCCCTGCAGGAAAATAGGTGAGGTAAACACTTACCGATTGGTTTGAGCCATCTACGAAGCTCGAAATACGAGAAACTTTAGCCTGTTGCGAAATTCCTTCACTGTTGGTGATGGCCACCTGATCGCCCTTTTTTATCCATTTCAAATCAGCTGGAAAAATAGGGACTTCCACTTCGAGTTTATCTGTACGGATGATATTGGCCAACTCGGCTCCCGGGCTGGCAACAGCACCAATTTCCTTGTTTACCGATTTAAAACTACCGTTGAAAGGAGCGCGAAGCGTATATTTCTGTAGATTAATTTGCTGCTGTTTTAAACTGTAATAACTGGTAAGTACATTATTTGAAGCCATAAATACACGCTCTTTGTCTGATTCAATTTTGGGGAGCTCGGGCAAGGACTTCTCCGGATCGATGGCACTGAAAAAGGTTACCCATTTATCATATTGATTAGGATAATCCACCTTTAAGTCGGGAAGTATTTTCGAAACGGTTTGTATAAAGCTGCTTTTTGCAGCTTTAAGTGCAGCCTGGACATCTTCGCTATAAATTGTAATGATTACATCGTTCTTTTTAAAACTTTCGCCTGTTTTGAACCTCACATCACCTTGCATCAGTCGACCTGTAACCTCTGCCGCCAAAGATATGTTATCGAAAGCGGTGACACGTCCCCTGTAAACCATGTCGGAGATCGTCTCGGTAAAAGTTCCCTTTTGTGTTTTAACATACATGACGTTCTCCTTTGCACCATCTTTTTCAGGAAGAGGTTTAGCTTTGATTATATAAGCCGAAAATGCAATCGCCACAGTTAGTATAACAAGACTTGCTATTCCGTAAATTATTTTCTTTTTCATTGTTGATATTTTTGATTGGTAACAATACATTTCAAAATCAGCAGCAAAACTGCCGCAATTAATCTTCTCATTATAATAATTTGAACCAACGAGGGAGATAGCCGAACACAGAGCTGTTTAAGCCCAATAACAGTGAATTACAACAGTCATTCGGTTAACTCAGCAGTTTGTATGCGAAAAGCGTACTTTTGTTAATATTATTTGTTTGTTCAGGAAAAGGGTGAATACATTTGCCTTTTATTCATACACCATGAGAAAATATCCTATCAATAAAAAATTTTGGATGAACCATGTAATTTGGCTGATTACCTTTTGCGTGTTTTTCAGTATGAGCGTCTATTTTCAGCCTGTGTATTATGCCTTTATTTCTTCTATATTTAACACATTCGTGATTTTTATCCTTTACATGATCACCACGAAAATACTATTCCCCAGGTATTACAAAAAAGGCATCGACTACTTTATTATATCCTTTTTTACTGTGGTCACTTTATCAGTGATATTCCTTTTAATCGAAATTTACATCATTCCTGAATACCACAATCCAGTGCATGAAAAACCGCCCTTGTTTTTTCTTTTTATGCGCTTTTTTATGACATTGGGATTGGCCTTTTTCATTGGGACTTCGGTAAGTTTAATGCAGAACTACACCAAATTGAAAGAAAATGAAAAGGTGCTGATTGAAGAAAAACTCGAAACCGAACTCAAACTGCTCAAGGCTCAAATTAATCCGCATTTCATTTTCAATGCCTTAAACAACATCTACTCGTTAACTTATTTAAAATCGCAAAACGCTCCGGAAAGTGTACTGAAGTTGTCAGAGATGCTGCGCTATGTTTTTTACGATTGCAACAAAGATCGGGTTACCTTGTCTTCTGAGTTAAAATACATCGATAATTTCAATGCTTTCCAGCAAATGAAATCGGAATACAAACAGAACATCAACCTTGAGTTTGATAAAAAACTAGAATATAAGGAAATTGCGCCCATGTTATTTATTCCTTTTCTGGAAAACGCCTATAAATACAGTCGCATTGAAGAAAACGAAGATGCTTTTGTCAACATTAAAATCACCGGGAATAGCAACCGCATTCATTTTAGTATCGTTAACAGCATTTCGCAAGGAGTAAAATCCTCGCACGGAAATGGCATCGGAATCAATAATGTACGACATCGTTTAAATATCATTTATCCCAACCAACACGAATTAACAATTAATGAACAACCCGATGTTTTTAGTGTTGACATGATCCTGTTATCCTGATTACCTTTATGTTATAACCCATGCACAAATGAAAATAAAATGCCTTGTAATAGATGATGAACGATTAGCTCGGGATTATATTAAAAACTACATCAGTAAGATTCCGGAACTCGAATTAATGGGAGATTTTAATTCTCCCCTTAAAGCAACTGAACTCATTAAATCGGGGAAAATTGACTTGTTATTTTTAGACATTCAAATGCCTGATATTACAGGAGTTGAATTCATGAAGAGTCTAAATAAAAAGCCAGAGGTTATATTCACCACCGCATTTCAGGAATATGCTTTAGAAGGCTTTAATTTGAGTGCGGCTGACTATTTACTGAAACCGTTTTCATTCGAACGCTTTTTTCAAGCTGTAAACAAGGTCATCGATAAATTTGAGATTAAATCTGACGTTGCTGATATCGAATCACTACCATCACAAACACAAACATCCTATTCAGACAACTACCTAACCATCAGAGCTGACCGTAAGTTTTACAAAATC
>CAYWNI010000099.1:0-9612 GCA_964459525.1 uncultured Lentimicrobiaceae bacterium
TCCATTCATTAAAATGGTATAGTAGTAAATCCCAGATGGCCAGTTCTTGGTTTCCAATAAGCTGATATCGCTTGAGTGGCCTTGTTTTTCGAGCATCCTGCTTCCCCACTGATTGTATATGGTTAAAGAAAGTAAAGCATCTCCAGATACAGTCCCATCCAAACTAAGTGTTTCAGTAAAGGGATTTGGATAAAACCGGAAGTCTACAGCTTCTGTCATTTCTGCAAGTCCAACACTTGTATCTACTACCAGCAATACAGGTATGGTTTTGTCGGCAAGATTTTCCGATTGAATTTGCATTAAACAGGTGTAGTTTCCCGTAGCGAGACCGACACTGCTAAATGTCAGAGTTATGGTTGCTTCCTGCTGAGGAGCAAGATTATACATATTTGAGGTTGCTTGAATCCATTGGGGCTGTCCGGGAATGTTTAGGGCAAAATCCAGCTGATCTAGTCCGGTATTTTTTATGTAAACTTCAAAAATCTTGGTGCTATTTGGTTCAATAGAATCGAGCACCTCGCAAGGTGTCGGGCTCACGATAGGGCCCTGATAGAGTTGTTTTATGGCCTTAAAAACATTCAGCCTGCCGCCTGTAACAGTGAGTGTATCCAAAGAAGGCAACAAATCGACGCCGTTTAAAATAGCTTCTTTAACGGCTAAAGCCCCTGAGGCCAAATCGCTGTGATAGTTAGCCATAAAATCCTGATCGGCAGCAGCAAACAATAATGCAATGGCTCCGGTAACATGAGGCGCAGCCATTGATGTTCCGGTGCTTGTACCATAAGAGTTATTTATGCGACACGACATGATAATGGTGCCTGGAGCTCCCAAGTCAATTGTGGTTCGGCCATATCCTGCGCTCAAGTATTTTACGTCGGTTTTGGTGGTATTGGTTACCGAAATTAGGAAGGGTGTTTCAAATGAGGTTGGAATATCACCTGTTATATCTATATTCCAGTTTTTGTTAGCTGTTGCTCCAACGCTCAGTACACCAATTTGGCCAAGACTGTCGTACATGGCTTCCCAAATTGGAAAATTTATCGGATTTCCACCGTCTACACCAAACGAGCAGTTGTCGGCAACTACAAAAGCCCCTTCGGCCCCATTGGATAAATTGTATCGCTCGCGCTGCGTGTAAACATACGAAAGCGCTTCAACTACAGTGGCTTCTGTGGTCGACGAGCCTGCAATGGGCATTATTTTAGTTCCCCAGTTTACACCACAAACCCCCACCTCGTTGTTACCAATAGCAGCTGCAATGCCCGTAACGTGGATGCCATGATTGTAAAGCGGTATATTTCCATTGTGGTTATAGGCATTCCAGCCATCATAATCGTCTACATAACCGTTGTTGTCATCATCAATGTTGTTATTGGGTATTTCGTTGTGGTTTTTCCAAAAATTTACGTCTTCATGTTGCAAGTCACTACCCCCATCAATAATGGCAATTACAATCGTATCTCCCACTGCCGTTAAGCCGCCATGTGTTAAATACCACGCCGAAACTGCATCAATATCGGCACCAGGTAAGCCTCCAGCTTGCCCAATATTCAACATTGACCACTCTGAACCAAAAAATGTATCGTTGGGCAAACATGTTTCGTCACCACCACGTTCAGTTACCAAATGATTTCCCTGTGCATGAACCACGCCGTCATGCTTTTTCATCGTGGTTAATAAAGGACTCAATTCCGATTTTTGCTCATAAAAAAACAACAAGTGAATGTTAAAACGTTCAGAAACAGTTTCAAAACCAAAAACACCAAGATGTTGAAAGTCGCTGATTAGCTGAGTGGGATTTTGTTTTTTGTTTAGCTGAACCAGAACTTGGCCGCCAACGACAGGGGAAAGGTCAGCTTGTTGAGCGAAAACATAGGTGAGGAACGAGAAACAGATAGTAAGTATGAGAAAGCTTTTTTTCATCTCCAAGATCGTATAAGTGTGTGAGCAAAAGTAAAAAAAAGGACAGCAGGTCAGAAAAACTGTTCCCAAAACGCCATAAAGACAATATTTGGTGAATTCTTGCCTTGTGAATTAGGCCATTTATTCAAAAACTGTATTTTTACATCGCATTGCAAAACTACTTTTACATTGCATTGGATACAAAAAAGTAACGAATACCACATGAAATCTCTTCGCAAACCACTCATTTTTAGCACGCTTGCTTTAAGCTTATTGCTTGTGTCGTGCAGCCAACCCAAACCTCAGGCCATGGAAAACCAAAAATCTGAAAAAATAAATGTTTACCAGGTGTTTACACGCCTCTTTGGAAACAAAAACACGACCAATAAGCCTTGGGGAACCATTGAAGAAAATGGTGTGGGTAAATTCAACGATTTTGATGACAAAGCCCTTTCTGAAATCAAAAAAATGGGGATTACCCACTTGTGGTTTACGGGTGTTCCGCACCACGACGTTATCCGCGATTATACCGCGTTTGGCATTTCAAATGACGATCCGGATGTCGTAAAAGGACGTGCAGGATCGCCTTATGCCGTAAAAGACTATTACAACGTAAATCCTGATTTGGCCGTTGATCCTGCTCAACGACTGGAAGAGTTTGAAGCCCTTATCAAACGAACACACGAAAATGATTTAAAAGTAATCATCGACATAGTGCCCAATCACGTTGCCCGAAACTATCATTCATTGTCCAATCCCGAAAACGTTGAAAGCTTTGGTGCTAACGATGACACTTCGTTGGAATACGCACGTGATAACAACTTCTATTATATCCCCGGTCAGGATTTTCAGGTACCCGACTTTTTAAATGGGTATTTGCCTCTTGGTGGCGAAGAGCATCCGATGGCAGATCAAAAATTTAAAGAAAGTCCGGCTAAATGGACTGGAAATGGCTCACGTTTGGCCAAGCCTGGCTTTTACGACTGGTATGAAACAGTAAAAATAAACTATGGCGTACGACCTGATGGCACCAAAGATTTTGACATATTGCCAGCTGAATTTGCAGGAAAATCCTATCAAGATCATGCTGCTTTTTGGGCAGATAGAGAAGTGCCAGATTCGTGGGTTAAGTTTCGCGATATTGCCCTTTACTGGTCAGAAAAGGGAGTTGACGGATTTCGTTACGATATGGCCGAAATGGTGCCGGTTGAGTTTTGGAGTTACATGAATTCGGCCATTAAAATGAAAAATCCCGATGCTTTTTTGTTGGCCGAGGTATACAACCCAGCCATGTACCGCGACTACCTCTTTTTGGGAAAAATGGACTATCTGTACGATAAAGTTGCTCTCTACGATACACTTAAACGCATAATGCAAGGGCATGGCAGTACCGACAGCCTTGTTCCAATTCAGGAAGAAATGGCTGATATTGAGCACCACATGTTACACTTTTTGGAAAACCACGACGAACAACGTATTGCAAGCCAGGGATTTGCCGGAAGTGCAGAAAAAGGAAAACCAGCAATGGTGGTTTCGGCCTGTATAAGCACATCACCTACAATGGTTTACTTCGGTCAGGAAGTGGGTGAACCCGGTGATGGTAATCCCGGTTTTGGATCTGAAACACGTACCACGATTTTTGATTACTGGGGAGTTCCAAATCACCAGCGATGGATGAATAATGGTGCTTTCGATGGGGGTCAGTTATCGGATGAAGAAAAAGAACTTCGGCACTTTTATGTTAAATTGTTAAACACGGTTCGCAACCATTCCGCTTTTTCTGGAAACTATAAAGAAATACACAATCACAACAGAGCGCATACGCCGTACTATAACGATCGGGTTTTTTCGTTTGTCAGGTGGGATGGCAATGAAAAACTCATCGTAGTTACCAACTTTGACCCTGAAAACACCTATGGTTTTTCTGTTTCGCTCGATTGGGATTTGATAAACACATGGCAGCTTCAACCGGGGACTTATCCACTCGTTGATATCCTCACAGATCAAGCATACAATCCGTTGATTGTAAACGAGGACGGAGCAAGTGTGCGTGTAGATCTGAAACCACTTGAATCAGTTATACTCAGATTGCCTTAGGGTTTCTCGCGAAAGGGCAAGAAACTACTGCCGCTTGTGGCATTGGCTGTAATTGTTCGCGTGAAAAATCGGCTGGACTTAGCTCAGTCAAACATGTTTTATATACTCCGTTAAAGCTTTTGTTAAGCTTGTCAGTGTTAAAAAAGTCAATCAAACATTCTTGAATCTATAGGAGTAAATGATTATCAAGGCGATACAAATTCAAAAAAATATATTAAAGTAGTTGTTAAGTATAAAAAAATAAATAATTTAGCCCGATTAGAATCGTCTAAATCGAACAAGAATAGCCATTGTTTACGCGGTTGATTTTTTTGTATTTAGCCTAGTTTAACAATGAAGATTATTTTTAATATTGATTATAGAATAAAATATCATACACCAATGAAAGATAATAAAACCAGGGTGATAAAAGACTTTGACAAGCTTTCTCCTGAAATTCAAGAACAAATAAAACTTGTATATCCATACGGATTCAGTCAACATTTGATTCGTTTTACCAACAAAGAAGGGAAATTTGTTAGCGCACTTCCATTTGAAACAGATGAGATTTATTACTTGGTTCGGATGACCTCAGAAAAAGCTGAAGAAATAATTAGCGAGGACGACGACTACGACGACAATGGACACTTAAAGGATGATGCCCGTGATGATTACGAAGACAAGTATTCTGATCTGGATTATCTTTCTGACAATATTGGTGAAGAGGAAGATTTTTAGCTGATTAATCCAAATGACACCCGAAGAAGGCGTTTCTTTTGACTCTTTACAAAAACAGTCAGACACATTTACAATTGATTTATTGCAAAACCTGGACGTGTTGGCGCGAAAAGCAGAGCCATCAACCCGTGATTTTTTTAAGCAGCTCAAACGCAAGAAGAATGTAAAACTTGATACAATCGTATCAGGGATTCATGATGAAGTTTTTGAAAAAATAAACTGCCTTGCCTGTGCCAATTGCTGCAAAACCCTGGGGCCACGCATTACTGATACCGATATTCAACGATTGGCAAAGGCATTAAAAATGAAACCTGGCAAGGTTATCGATACCTACCTGAAAATAGATGAGGACAACGACTATGTTTTTAAAAGCATGCCGTGTCCATTTTTAATGGCTGATAATTACTGTATGGTGTATGATTCGCGGCCAAAAGCATGCAAAGATTACCCACATACCAACCGCAAACGTTTCGAGCAGGCTTTTCAAGTGACCATAAAAAACAGTTATACTTGTCCTGCAGCTTATTTGGTTGTAGAGGAATTAAAATCAGTATTAACGGCTTGATTATGGGTGTTTTTATCAGCCAATCTACTCAATGCTTTTTCTTTAATTTCAGGGGTTAAATAGTCAGAAACCGTGCTTATTGCATAAGTTAAAAAAGCAATATCATCAGTAAAGCCCAGCCCGGGAAGAATATCTGCAATTAAATCAGTTGGCAGAATGAAATATCCTAATGCAGCCACGATAATGAGTTTGCTTTTTGCCGGAATACCGCTGTCTGACAACAAGATGTACAGTATCATAGCGTAGTATAACACCACAGAACCTGCTGTATGAGCTGCCCGTTTTGTTTTTTCAAAAAGAGCCTTCTCATCAAAATAAGTCAGGTATTTTTTATAATTCTCAGGATACAGTTTCATGATAGTATAACGTAGATTTGGTGTTTACTTGTATATCAACAGCGATTTAGCTGTTCCATTTCATGTAATTCGTTGATGTCTAGCAGCATTTCTAAATCTTTCACGGTTTCCGGATTTACTTCCAAAGCAGTAATTATATTTGGTATGCTTTTGAGTTTGTTGATATAGGCTTTGATTTCATCGGTGTCGTGTATGTTTTTAATGAGGATAAAAAAATCGGCGCTTTTTACCGACGGAATCAAATTTCCTCCAGGGTGTCTGTTTCCAATTAAATAAAACACAGTGTTTGTATTCAGATCTTTAAAATGATACCAGGCATAGGTGCCCATTATGTCGCCTGAATATGCGTAGGCTAAATCATCACATCTTTCAAAATCAAATTCAAGTTCCTGATTAACAGCAAAAGCCAACCGATATTCTTTCAAAGGACTGACGATGGCAATAAGCCGATAATTGTCAGAAGAATGAAATACCAATTTTATTTTGCGAGGCATAATGGTGTTTTTATACGACAAAGGTAATCAATAAAAAAGGTAGGGATATAGTTTTTTAGTTAAAAAACAGGAAGCTCAATCAGGGGTTTCTTCTGAAGGTAAACCATTTTCTAAAATAATATGCCAAGCTTTTTCTGCCGCAAGCTTTTCTGCTCCTTTAATTGAATAGTCGTTGGCTTGCGCTACGGTATAGCCATCAACCTCGGCCATAACGGTATATTGTTTATCATGGTTTTCACCTTTTTGTCCCACCACATTAAAGGCAAGATCACGTTTTTCTTTTTGGGCCCATTCAATTAAACGGCTTTTAAAACTGATTTCCTCTTCTACCAGCATTTCAACATCAAAGTGTACGTTGATAATCCTTTTTATAAGAAGCTTGTTTGTGAAATCAAAACCTTTGTCAAGATAAATGGCTCCGACAATTGCCTCAAAAGCATCGCCTCCGGCAGACTTTCCTTTCCGGTTTTTTTCACCTCCAACACTTATTAACTTGTCGATACCGAGTTTAACGGCCAGTTTATTTAGCGACGATCGGCTAACGATTTTTGATCGCATCTCGGTTAAAAAACCTTCATTTCGATATGGAAAACGCTTGAACAGGAAATCGGCCACCACAGCACTTAAAATGGCATCGCCTAAATATTCAAGCCTTTCATTGTTAAGCCGGAGTCCATTTATAACCTTTTGTGTTGCTGATTTATGTCTAAGTGCCAGCTTAAACAAAGAAATGTTTCCGGGGTAGTATCCGAAAACATTTCTTATCGACTGGTGCAAAGCCCTGTCATTGGAAAAATAAGATCTTAATCTGGTGCCAAGTAACAAATTACCTGAATTATTTTACAAATTTCTTGAACAAAAGAGAAGCATTATGTCCACCAAAACCAAAAGTATTGCTTAATGCTGCGTTAATAACGCGGGGTTGGGCAGCACCAAAAGTAAAATTCAAATTTGGATCTATATCAGGATCCAGATTGAAGTGATTTATTGTTGGGGGAACAATGTCGTTTTTAATAGCCAGAACAGTAGCTATAGACTCGATAACTCCGGCGCCACCCAATAGGTGACCCGTCATCGATTTGGTAGAGTTGATGTTAAGCTTATAAGCATGCTCACCGAAAAGGCTAATAATTGCTCTAGGCTCAACTATATCTCCTGCTGGTGTTGAGGTTCCATGGGTGTTCACATGGTCGATGTCGGTTATTTGCATTCCGGCATCTTCTATAGCGGCTTTCATACACAAATGTGCACCCAATCCTTCGGGATGCGGAGAAGTCATGTGGTAAGCATCGCCTGAAAGGCCAGCACCACCAACTTCTGCATAGATGTGCGCACCACGGGCCAGCGCATGTTCTAATTCTTCAAAAACTACGCCACCGCCACCTTCACCAATAACAAAACCATCGCGGTCTTTGTCAAAAGGACGAGAAGCAGTGTGTGGATCGTCGTTGCGTGTCGAAATGGCGTGCATGGCGTTAAAGCCCCCTACGCCAGTTTGATTAACGGCAGCCTCAGAGCCACCGGTTACAAAGACGTTGGCTTTGCCCAGTCTGATGTACATAAGTGCATCTGCCAAAGCATTGGCAGACGAAGCGCAAGCAGAAACCGTAGCAAAATTTGGCCCTCTAAATCCGTATTTAATACTGATATGCCCTGCGGCAATGTCAGCAATCATTTTCGGTATGAAAAATGGATTAAACCGTGGTGTTCCGTCTCCTTTGGCAAAGCTAGTCACTTCATCAAAAAATGTTCCCAGACCCCCAATACCGGAAGCCCAAATAACACCTACGCGGTTTTTGTCAAGACTTTTATCTTGAAGTAACCCCGCATCCTCAATGGCTTGATCAGCAGCTATAAGTCCAAATTGAGCATAACGATCATGCTTTCGAACTTCTTTGCGATCAAAAAACTCCATGGCATTAAAGTCTTTTACTTCACAAGCAAATTTTGTTTTAAAATTTGATGCATCGAAAAGGGTTATTGGGCCAGCTCCACTTACACCTGCAAGTAGAGCAGCCCAATAATCTTTTACATTATTGCCGATAGGAGTTATAGCACCGAGACCTGTTACAACTACTCGTTTTAACTCCATAAAAACTCTTTTTACTGATGTGCCTCGATGTAAGCAATTGCATTACCTACTGTTTCTATTTTTTCAGCTTCTTCATCAGGAATGGAAAGATTGAATTCTTTCTCAAACTCCATGATCAACTCAACAGTATCAAGTGAATCTGCACCTAAGTCATTAGTAAAGCTAGCTTCATTAGTAACTTCACTTTCTTCAACTCCAAGTTTGTCAACAATAATACTTACAACTTTTGAACGTACGTCTGACATGTGTGTAAATTTTGGTTAAACTCGGTGCAAAGAACGGTATTAATGCAATAAAAAACAATAGCGTTAAAAACTTTTTAAACGGTTGGGGGGTAGCTACTTGTATTATAATACGCTGAATTAATGAATAATTGACAATCCATTCTCATGTACTTTGGGCATAATATTTACCTTTGACTGGTTGTATTAGCACTTCATCATGGCGAAAAAAATTGTTATTCTGGCTTCCGGAAATGGTACCAATGCCGAACGGATTATTACTTATTTCAGAGAAAAGCAAGCTGCAGAAGTGCCACTATTGGTCACGAATAACCCAAGAGCTGGTGTCATTGGCCGATGTCATAAACTGGAAGTTGACGTAATGCTGGCTACACGCAACGATTTTTACGAAAACCACAAGGTGTTTCATAAGTTACTGGAAATTGCTCCTGATTTAATCGTGTTAGCGGGTTTTCTGTGGTTGTTGCCTGCCGAAATTGTATTTGCCTTCAAATCGAGAATTGTAAATATTCATCCGGCGCTGCTTCCTGCATTTGGGGGCAAAGGCATGTATGGTCATCATGTGCATGAGGCCGTGCTGAGTTCAGATCAAAAAATATCAGGAATTACCATACATCTGGTAAATGAAGCATACGATGAGGGAGACATATTGTTTCAGGCCACAACGGATATTTCTACAGACGAAACCCCGCAGAGCCTTGCGAAAAAAATCCATCAGCTTGAGTACAATCATTTTCCGGTTGTCATAGACGAGTTGCTAAACCGCCCTTAACGTTTTCTCATCTCAAATGAAATTACCTTATTTCCGTTGCTATTTTCCTTGCGCCACGTGAAAGAGGTGTCGCTTTTCCACCCAAAAACTACCCGGTTGGGATAGTCTTTTTGGTGGTTTTCAAACACTGCTTTTTTTGTGGTGGAGATTTTCATATGCAGTGTTTCACGTGTGTCGGAAACCACTTTATCGTTGTACAATAAAGAACCATTGTTCATGGTCACCACAAAGGTTTCAACGGATATGGTGTCGCGTAATGAAACTGAGAATAATTCTCCGACAAAGGCTGAGTCTGCTGCCTGACTTATACTCATGTTTAGCTGAACTGTTCCGGTGGTTTGCCAGTTTCCTTCATGTAACACAAACTGGTTGTAT
>CAYWNI010000100.1:0-9539 GCA_964459525.1 uncultured Lentimicrobiaceae bacterium
AACAGGGTCATCTTAAAACTGATTTCGCCCGAGATGCCGCAAAAGCAGTTTAGGTCTTTGCTTAACGGCGTTGTGGTTCAGGATAAAGACATGGCTACCGAAACCGAGAGCGATTTAACTGTGGTAACAAAAAAATCGCCTTCTGAAGTTCAGATTCATGATTTGCTTTTTGCCAACAAAATTGTGAAGCATACCAAATCGAACACCATTGTGCTGGCTTTTAACAAGCAACTTGTTGGATCGGGAACAGGACAAACGTCGAGAGTAGATGCGTTGAAACAAGCTATCGAAAAAGCACGTACCTTTGAGCTGCCGCTTCAGGGTGCTGTAATGGCCTCAGATGCCTTTTTTCCTTTCGCCGATTCGGTTGAAATTGCTGGTAAGGCAGGCATTGAAGCAGTAATACAACCGGGTGGCAGTATTCGCGATAAGGATTCGGTGGAATACTGCGATGCACATGAAATAACGATGGTTACTACCGGAACGCGGCATTTTAAACATTAAAATTGAATATTTAAAAATACACATATGGGATTGTTTTCATTTCTAACCAAAGAAATAGCCATCGACTTAGGTACGGCTAATACTATCATCATTTACAACGACAAGGTTATTGTAGATGAACCTTCCATCGTGGCCATAGAGCGAAACACGGGTAAAATTATCGCTGTTGGGAAAAAAGCCATGATGATGCATGGAAAGACCCACGAAAACATAAAAACCATTCGTCCGTTGCGCGATGGTGTAATTGCTGATTTCCAGAGTGCTGAGTACATGATCAGGGAAATGATTAAAATGATCGGCATGAAAAAAACCCTGTTTCCCCCGGCTTTGCGCATGGTAATTTGTATTCCTTCGGGCATAACCGAAGTGGAGGAAAGAGCGGTAAAAGATTCAGCTGAACAGGCTGGAGCCAAAGAAATAAGGTTGATTCATGAGCCAATGGCGGCTGCCATCGGTATTGGAATTGACGTGCTGGAGCCCACCGGAAACATGATTATTGATATTGGTGGTGGCACCAGCGAAATCGCGGTTATCGCGCTGGGCGGTATTGTAAACAATACTTCCATCCGCATTGCCGGCGACGACTTTAATGCCGACATTGAAGAATACATGCGCAAGCAACATAACATCACCATCGGGGAGCGCACCGCCGAACGTATTAAAATTGAAGTTGGCGCAGCCATTACCGAGCTCGATAATCCACCCGATGATTATGCCGTGCATGGCCGCGATATGCTTACTGGTATTCCTAAAGAAGTAACTGTAAACTACAAAGAAATAGCTAGTTGTCTCGACAAATCTATTTCTAAAATTGAAGCCGCCGTGCTCAACGCCCTCGAAAAAACGCCGCCTGAATTGTCGGCAGATATTTTTAGAACAGGTATTTACCTGGCCGGTGGAGGTTCCATGTTGCGGGGTCTCGACAAACGCCTGCACCACAAAACAAAATTGAGTGTGCATGTGGCAGAGGATCCATTGCGTGCCGTAGCACGTGGAACAGGAATTGCACTGAAGAACTTTGATAAATTTACCTTCCTCATCCGATAAGCTGATTTTAAGCGAATAAATAATGCGTAACCTGTTTCACTTCTTATGGCGTAACCAGTTTTTTACCTTATTTATTGTTCTTGAGTTGGTTTCGCTTATCCTGTTGAGTAACAGTTTTTCTTACCAGCGGTCGTTGCGCTACCATACATTATCCGATTTTAGCGGTTCGTTTTTTTCTGGTTATAATTCAGTTAATCAATATTTTGGCTTGCAAAAGGAAAACCTGCGTTTGGCCGATGAAAATGCCAGACTTCGTTCGCAACTCTCTGTTTATTTGTTTGAACCAGATACAGCGATTGGTAAGCCTGATTCGCTTTTCAAATTCATTCCGGCTTCTGTTGTCAGCAACAGCGTTTCGCGCCAAAACAACCTAATTGTTGTGAACAAGGGCTTAAACGACGGTGTGTGTAAAGAAATGGGCGTTGTGTCGCCTGATGGTTTGGTGGGCATCGTTATTGGCGTTTCAAATAATTATGCTGTCATCATGTCGATGTTGCACCACAATACCCGCATCAGCGGAAGGGTGAAAAAAAACGGACAACTGGTAAATGTAGAGTGGAACCAGCCGGATTACCTTTTTGGAACAATTACCGATATTCCTTCGCATTTGCAGCTTGAAAAAAACGATAGCATTGTCACCAGTGGAAACTCGCTTATTTTCCCAAAAGATATTTTAATTGGTTATGTAGAAGACCATCAAAAAGAAGTTGGTGAACATTTGGGCGCGGCCACCATTCGCTTTGCTACCGATTTTAACAGCTTAAAGCAGGTGTATTTAATTGAAAACTATGGGGCTGGCGAGCAGGATTCGTTATTAATTCAATTCAGTGAACAATGAGCCATACCATTTTTATAAATACCGTTAGGTTTATTTTGCTCACGCTTTTGCAGGTGTTATTTTTTAATAACATGAATCTTGGCGGATACCTAACACCTGCCATTTATGTGATGTTTATCCTCTTGCTGCCCGAAAATATCAACAAAAGTCTGCTGTTGTTTTTGGGTTTTTTTAGCGGACTTACCATTGATATTTTTTTAAATACACCCGGACTACATTCAGGCGCTACTGTACTTATGGCTTTTGCTCGTCCGGGCGTTATACGCCTGTTCTTCCGAAACCTTGAATTTTCGGTTGATGAGTCTCCGGGATTATTAAAACTTGGTCTGGCTGGGTTTTTCAGGTATGCGCTTGTTCTCGTATTTATTCATCATTTGGCTTTGTTTTTGCTCGAAACATTTAGTTTACAACATTTTGGCCAAACCTTGTATCGCTCGCTACTAAGTAGTTTACTCACTACGTTGCTAATTCTCATTCTGGTACTTATAACAACCGTGCGCAAAAAGTAATTATTTCACGCACGGTCGTATAAATTCATGTTCAGTTTCAATTTAAAAAGCTGGCGGTGCTTGTTTTACTTCGTCCGGAATATTACCTGTAAGGGCTACAAAAAACTGAGCCATGTCGTTAATCTGCTCATCAGTGAATTCTTTTCCTAGCTGGAGCCTACCCATAATTTTTATTGATTCTTTAATGTCGGCAATACCGCCATTATGAAAATAAGGAGCCGTTTTTTCCACGTTGCGTAAGCCTGGAACAAAAAACATACCCTTATCAGTTTCAACTTTGGTTTCTTCAAACTTTCCGTGGTCATCTAATTTGGCTTTGATTACTTCGTGATAATCGCCAAACAGTCCCATTTTTTGCATCATATTTCCTCCCAATAAGGGGCCCATATGGCAGGCGATACATCCTTGATCGATAAATAATTTCAGTCCGTTTTGCTCTTGATTGGTTAAGGCATGTGCATCTCCATTCAGGTAACTGTCAAACCGTGAAGGAGTGATCAGGGTACGCTCAAAAGCGCCAATGGCTTTGCGCATGTTGACATAGTTTATCGGGTTTTGGTCTTCCGGGAAAGCCTCTGCGAATAAGCTTACATAGCCAGGAACTTCAACCAGTCGGCTTTCCACCTCAGCTTCTGAATGCATGCCCATTTCAATGGGGTTTAGCACAGGGCCGCCAGCTTGCTCTTCAACATCTTTGTTGCGGCCATCCCAAAACTGCGCTGTGCGTAGTGCGGAGTTAAAAACAGTGGGAGAGTTGCGTGTGCCCAAAGTGCCGTTGTCGCCAGGCGAAGTAGGCAGGTTGTCAACGCCGTAGTTTGATAAATCGTGGCAGGTGTTGCAACTTTGCGTTCCGTTTTTGGATAAACGCGTATCAAAATAAAGCTGTTTTCCGAGTTTTACTTTGGCTTCACTCAACAGGTTTTCAGGGTTTGGTGCTTCAGTTGGTAAGGGCTGAAAAAACATTTGCGCTCGCGCAAGTAATTCCTTTTGATCTTGTGTGACGGCTTTTTCAGTTTCCTTTTTTGGACTGTTCTGCTGGCAGGATGTCATTAAAAATCCTGCAATAACAGCAATAAAAATTAGCTTTTTCATGGTTTTTATAGTTTGGTTCAAAAATACAATGTTTTGGCAAATCCAGAATAAGCTAAAACAAGTATTGCTAATAATTGTATTGAACCAGATACCGGAAGCATTTTTTTTGTTTTTAGGGATAATAATTTTTATTTATAAGAATCCCATTCGATGTACCTTGCTGAAAAGTTGAGCATGAATTTTACCTCCCTAAAATCTTTACTTTTGCGACATGAGTACCGACATACAAATAACGCCGCTGGCCGACTGGCTTCCAACAAATGGCAAACCGCTAGTTATTGCTGGGCCATGCAGTGCTGAAAGCGAATTCCAGATGCTTGAAACCGCTAGAAAAATTGCGGAAATACCACAGGTTCAGGTGTTTCGTTCGGGATTGTGGAAACCAAGAACCCGCCCGGGTGAGTTTAGTGGTATTGGCGAAAAAGGACTTCCCTGGCTCGCCCGCATCAAAGCGGAAACCGAATTAAAAACTGCGGTGGAAGTAGCCGATGCTTCTCATGTAGAACTGGCACTTAAATATGGCGTAGATATTCTTTGGCTGGGTGCACGTACCGTCGTTAACCCGTTTTCTGTTCAGGCTATTGCCGATGCATTGCGCGGTGTAGACATTCCTGTGATGGTAAAAAACCCCATTTCTCCTGACCTTAAACTCTGGTTGGGTGCTATCGAGCGTATCCATGCCATGGGAATTCACAAAATAATAGCCATTCATCGCGGTTTTCATTATTTCGAAAAATCAATTTACCGCAATGCGCCCATGTGGGAAATTCCCATCGAGCTTAAGCGATTAATCCCTGGATTGCCCATTGTTGTCGACCCCAGCCATATTTGTGGTAAACGAAATCTACTCGAATCCATCGCCCAAAAAGCCCTCGACTTGGAAATGGATGGGCTGATGATAGAAAGCCATTTCGACCCCGACAAAGCACTCACAGATGCTGCCCAACAAATCAATCCCAGTGAGCTTAAAACCATGATCAATAGCTTGGTTGTTCGCGAACGAAACGGAAACCTGGACTTTGAAAACAAGCTCGAAGAGCTGCGTACCGAAATTGACAAGCTTGATGGCGAGTTGTTGCAAATACTGGCCAAACGCATGGAAATAATCGACGAAATTGGCGAATACAAAAACCAAAACGACATCACCATCCTCCAGATGAAACGTTGGGCCGGCATCATCGAAGACCGTCTGGCCATTGGAACGCATCTGGGATTAGAAGAAAAATTTCTGAAAAACCTGCTCAGCCTGATGCACGAGGAATCCATCCGAAGACAAACCGCTATTTTTAATGGGAAAGAGGGGCGAAGTTAGAAGTTGAGAAGATCCATCCAAGCTCACTTTCTACTTTTCACTATTTTTGTTCAAAATATCTGAGGAATGAAAGAATTATATCCTTTAAAATTTAAACCGGTATTCAAAGACAAAATCTGGGGTGGTCAGCAGATTAAGACCCGTCTTAACATGGACTATGGTGCGCTTGATAACTGTGGCGAAGCATGGGTTATTTCTGGTGTTGAGGGCAACCAAACCCTTGTTCAAAATGGCTTTTTAGCCGGAAACGAGCTCAACGAAATTGTTGAGGTTTATATGGGCGATTTGGTAGGCGAAGCAAATTTTGAACAATTTGGCAATGCGTTTCCGTTGCTCATTAAATTTATTGATGCTGCCGATTGGCTCTCTATTCAAGTGCATCCCGATGACGAACTGGCCGCCAAGCGCAATATTGGAAAAGGTAAAACCGAAATGTGGTACATACTTGGTGCGCAGCCCAACGCTGAACTTATCAGTGGTTTTAATCAGGCGGTTGATGCCGAAAGTTATTTAAAACACCTCGAAAACGGGTCGTTAAAGCAGATTTTGAATGTAGAAAAGGTACAGGCTGAAGATGTGTTTTTTATGCCTGCTGGTCGGGTACATGCCATCGGCCCCGGCACTTTATTGGCTGAAATTCAACAAACTTCGGACACCACCTACCGCATTTACGATTGGGATCGCAAAGATGCGCAGGGAAATAGCCGTGATTTGCATACCAAAGAAGCGCTCGAAGCCATTGATTTTACGTCGGTAAGCCAGTATAAAACAGATTATAAACCTTTAAACAACAGTACAGTCCCGGTGGTGAGTTGCCCTCAGTTTACTACCAACATGGTTCAGCTAGATCAGGGGATGGAAAAAAACCTTGAGCTAATGGATTCTTTTGTCATTTATATATGCGTTGCCGGAAAAGGAACCATTACATGGACTGGAGGAGAACTTTCAATGCAAGCGGGGGAAGCGGTCTTGGTTCCGGCTACAGTTGATAAAATTGGGTTTACCACTGCAGAACCCGCATTAAAATTACTTGAGGTATATTTGGTATAGTTTTGCTCAAAGCAACAATATGGTTGTACAGGTTGTCTGAAAAATTGAAATAAAGTTAAAAAAATACCTATGAAAAAACTAATGGTAATGACCTTAATGGTCGTGTTTGGAATGGCTGCAATAGCACAGGAAGCGTCTACGGGCAATAAAATTCCATCGGTAACAATAAAAAATATTGATGGAAATTCTTTTGATACAAAGGATATAACCAACGATGGCAAACCGATTATCATCAGTTTTTGGGCGCTTTGGTGCAAACCCTGTAAGTTGGAAATGGATGCTTACAACGAAAACTATGCTGATTGGGTTGAAGAAACTGGCGTCAAAATCTATGCTGTATCAATTGATGATGCGCGCTCAACGGCAAAAGTGTTGCCTTTTGTAAGCGGTAAAGGGTGGACGATGGAAATGCTCCTTGACCCAAACAGCGATTTTAAACGTGCCATGAGTGTAAACATGATTCCACATACATTTATCCTCAATGGTAATGGCGAAGTGGTTTATCAGCACACTTCTTATTACGAAGGACTGGAGGATGAAATATTTGAAATTATTCAGAAAGTTGCTGCCGGAGAAGATCCAAATGAATAAAAATATACCTCGGGTTCAACAAAAACCAAATTGTTTATGAAAAATCGATTGCTTTCTGTGGTAGTGCTCCTTATATTGGCTGCTACCATGCATGCCCAGGATTTCCTGAAAAGATCTGAAGTTCATGGGAGTTTTGAAACTGACGGCATGTTCTATCAGCCCGATGATGCATTGGGCATTTCCGACTCGCTTATCAATGGTAACAATTTCGGGTTCAATGCATTTGCTGATATTATTTATACGCTCGACAATTTTTCAGCTGGGTTTCGTTACGAAGCTTATCTGCCTCCCATTGCCGGATTTGATGTGCAGCTTGAGGGTCAGGGTTTTCCGTACTTGTGGGCTACATACAAAACCGAAAAGTATAGCTTCACGGTAGGAAATTTTTACGAACAATTTGGTAACGGCCTTGTGTTGCGTACTTACCAGGAATGGACATTAGGCTACGACAATTCTATTAATGGTGTGCGCGTGGTGGCTGAACCTGTTAGGGGTTTAATTTTTAAAGGTGTTTATGGCACACAACGGTATTACTGGAACAAATGGGAAAAGAATGGTCGCGGCATTGTAAAAGGTGTTGATGCGGAGTTAAATTTCAACGATGTGTTCGCGTTTATGTCGCAATCGAAGCTTAAACTAACCCTGGGAGGAAGTGCTGTTAGCAAATACCAGGCCGACAACAATCCCTTTTACAAAATGCCAAAAAATGTAGGTGCATTTGCCGGACGTTTTAATGTCGGTATCGGAAAGTTTAACTTTTCTTCGGAATATGCCTATAAAATTAACGATCCTTCAGCCGTAAACAGCTACATATACAAAGACGGACAGGGATTTATTTTTACCGGAAGTTACTCAACCACAGGGCTTGGGCTTTTTGCCATGTTTAAAAGATACGACAACATGAGCTACAAAAGCGATCAGTCTGTTACCGGCAATTCGCTCGACATCAACTACCTGCCAGCACTTACCGAAGACCATACCTACATGCTGGCGGCCATGTATCCATACGCCACACAGCCCAATGGTGAAATCGGGTTTCAGGTTCAGTTAAACTATAAAGTTCCCAAAAAATCGTGGCTCGGCGGGAAATATGGTATGGGCATCGAAATCAATTACTCGCAAATTAACGACATCGACCGCCAAAAAGTAAACGATACCACAGGCATTGGCGAAAGCGGAACACTGGGCTATACCAGCGAGTTTTTTAAGTTTGGAAAAACAGTTTTTAACCGTGATCTGACCGTTAAAATCGACAAAAAATTCAACAAAACATTCAAAGGTATTTTAACATACATCAATCAACAATACAACCAGGATGTGGTGTTAGGTCATACAGGCGAACCCAATGTTTTTGCTAACATCGCCATTATCGACATGACTTATAAGCTTACCAGCAAAAAAGCCTTGAGAATGGAGCTGCAAGGCTTGTGGACAAAAGAAGACAAGCAAGACTGGGCTGCCTTAATGTTGGAATACACCATTTCTCCTCATTGGTTTTTCTCCATCGCCGATCAATATAACTATGGCAACGACATTACCGAAGACCGACTTCATTATTACACCGGATCGTTCGGATATACCTACAAAACAACCCGAGTTTCGGTTACCTATGGCCGTCAGCGTGAAGGCGTAGTTTGTGTAGGAGGAGTTTGCCGTCAGGTGCCCGCTTCCAATGGGTTTTCAATCACGTTATCAAGTAACTTTTAGTGTATAAAGATATGAAATCAAGATATTTATTGTTTTTCATTGTGGCCATGGCTTTTGTAGTTAACAGCTGCGATAAGGTTGATCCGCCATACGTTGAAAAAATTGATTTTTGTAGTGGCGACAAAAAAGTGTTGCTCGAAGACTACACCGGGCACGACTGTGTAAACTGCCCAACTGCCGCCGTGTTGGCACACACTTTACAGGAAGATTTTTGCGACCGCGTGGTAATTATGGCTGTGCATGCCGGATATTTTGCTCGCCCTTCAACTTCAAACCCCCTTTTTGCAAGCGACTATAGAACCGAAGCAGGCAATGAATGGGATACATTTTTCGGTAATGGAGCACAGGGCAATCCAAATGGCTTGGTCGACAGGGTTCCAATGGATGACAACTACGTGATCAGGCCTGGAAGCTGGGGAACAGTTATTGCTCCGTTGTTGCAACAACCCGCTGAGGCTAAATTGGTTATAAAAAACGAATTTAATACAGCCAATAAAAAGCTTACCACCAAAATAACCACTACTTTCTTGGAGCCGATGGACGGGAATGTGCACCTGTTGGTTTGTTTAACGCAGGATAGTATTATTTCAGCACAAAAAAACAATGATCCAGATGTTGGGCAAACTCCTGTTGAAGAGAATTATGTGCACATGCACATGTTGCGTACTACCCTAAATGGTACTTGGGGTGAGTCGGTTAGCGGAGGAAGTACAATAAGCACTGGCGACAGTTTTGTAAAAGAATACACGCTCGATTTTGTTGACGAATGGGTGCCTAAAAACTGCCATATCGTAGCTTTTATTTACCACGAAGACACCAAAAGCGTTATTCAGGTTGAAGAAAGCCATGTATTAGAATAGTGTTAGTAGCAGTAAACGAATTTAAACCC